>NZ_JBHXQZ010000141.1:0-14534 GCF_042717095.1 Streptomyces sp. NPDC058632
TTTGTTTATAAGACACAGCTCGTCCCCCGCGCGCGACACCGAGCCCTCCGAGGCCTGGGAGTCGCGGGAGTCGCGGGAGTCGCGGGAGTCGTCGGACCCTACGCCCGGCACCTGGGACACCACGCCGGAGAGCTGGTCGCGCACCTGGGCGGTGCGCCCGTGCAGACGGTCGGCGAGCGTGCCGATCTGCCGCTCGACCAGGGCGCCCGAGGCCGCCTTGCCCATGCCCCGGAAATCCGTGCGCAGCTGATCCCCGATCTCCTTGAACTGCGGGTTGTGCTGCAGTTGCGTGGTGACCAGTTCCGCTATGCCCTTCGGGGTCAGGTTCATTTTCTTGCCGGCCACCATCGTGCCCACGGCGACCGCGAGTTTCAGTTTCCTCGTACGTCCCAGCAGATAGCCGGCCCCTACCGCGAGGCCAAGTCCCACTCGATTCATGGTGCCGTACCGTTGCCCAATCCCGCGCTGTTGCGCGAAGCGATCTCCAGCCGGTCCAGAAGCTCGTCCTCCTGCCGGTCGAACTCCTCCTCGGTGATCTCCCCCGCTTCCAACCTCTTCTCCAGACCGGCCAGTTCGGCCCGGACGGTGGCGGGGTCGTAGTAGATCCGCTCGGCCTCGTCAACCACCTGTCCGATGACCCAGCCGCTGGCGCGCACCGGGGCGAACGGCAGCAGCAGGACCTCCGTGATCAGTCCCACGTCGTCACCCCGGGCCGGCGTCCATACCACCGGCCGCCGTGCCCGCGGGCTCGGCGGGACCGGGCTCGACGAAGCTGTACGGCGGCAGCGGGCCGTTCACCCGCACCTCCAGGTGCGGCATCTCCTCGCGGACCCGCTCGACGGCGGCCATGAACTCCTGGGCCGACTCCCGGTCCACCAGGTACGACACGTTGGCCAGCCAGCCGGTGGACTCGGGGCCCACGCTCACGGAGTGGGCGACAGGCTCCAGGGCGCGCTCCAGGGCGATGGCGTCCTGGGCCTCCTGACCCTTGACGGCGGTGGCGACCATCTCACCGAGCTGGATCTTGCTCTCGTAACTTCCGCCGCCCGCCTGCCGGCTGGCCTCCGTCAGCGCGCGGAGCTCCGGGCTGTCGGCCATCACGCGGTGCAGGACGGCTTCCTCGACGTGGCTGGCCTTGATGTTGTACTCGACCCGGCCGTCCAGCGCCCTCAGGCGTTCCTTGTAGTGCTCGGCGCGCTCCGCGAGCACTCCGGTGACGGACTTGTCGTCGGTGGCGACGCTGCCGAACCGCATGGGCAGCACACAGCCGGCCGCTCCCACCTCGCTCAGCACGTACTGATGGGCGAGCAGTTCCTTGCGCTTGGGGCGCAGTCCCTCGGGCGCGTCACTGACGACGGCCGCCAGTCCGCTCTCCTTGAGGATCCGCACCTCGCGCGGCGGGTCGCCGACGCCGCCCATGCCCTCGGGGAGCGAGGGGTGCGCATCGGCGGTGATGCCGTAGATGTAGGTGCTCACTCCTGCTCCTCCTTCCGGCGCGAGGGCGCGGCCTTGCGGGCGCGCGGGCGCGATGCCGGCTCCCGTTCGGAGTCGCCCTCGTCCCGGGCCTGCTTGAACGCGTCGGAGATGGTCTCGGCGGCGCCGGACAGCGCCCCCTTGGACTTGCCGCGAGCGCCGGACTCGGTCATCTCCCCGACCAGGTCGGGCAGGCCCGGGTCCTTGCGCGGCCCGGCCTCCAGGTCGAGCCGGTTGCACGCCTCGGCGAAGCGCAGATAGGTGTCCACGCTGGCGACGACGACGCGGACGTCGATCTTCAGGATCTCGATGCCGACCAGGGAGACACGAACGAATGCGTCGATGACGAGCCCCCTGTCCAGAACGAGCTCGAGCACGTCGTAGAGGCCGCTGCTGCCGCCTCCACCGCTGGTCTGTTGTGCCGGTACGACAGTCATGCCGGGTGTTCCTCCATCGTGTTCGTCGGTGTGGTTGCTTCTCCGGTCCAGTGGCTAGCGGCCGCCGGAACCGCGCACGTCGGCCCGGCCCCTCTCATAGCGCCTGACGCGCCGGTAACCGGTGAGCTGCCCCTGGGAGTCGATCTCCACCTGGTAACTCGCCAACAGGCTCATCGTGTCGGGCACCCGCTCGAGCTCGAGAACCTCGACCTCCAGCGTCCAGCCCGCCTCCGTCTTGCCGAAGGACGACACGGATTCGACGGTCAGGCCGGTGAGCTCCGCGAATTGGGCGCGCGCCTGACGCAGCACCTCCATCGGACTCGGCCGATGCTCCTTCGCGGTGGTGCTCTCCGCGTGCTCGCTGTCCTCCTCTGTCGACTTCTGTGAACTCTGGGATGATTTTTGCGATTCGGACGTGTTCTTCGTATTCGACATGGCCACCTCCCCCTCCGTGTGGCCGTAGAAGTGTTCGCCAAACCTCCACGATCCCGCGCATGCGCCACACGCCGACCGCCGGTGCGCCGAACGTCGACTCAACTCCTCGGCGCAGAAAGCACACTGACGGTCATTCAGTGAAGTGCCCGGGACCCGCCACGGGACGCGGTGCTCATGGGTGTGCCTTGCGGGTGTCGGGGTAGGCGCGGCCCATCAGCTCGAACACCCAGCTCGCACGCAGGGCACCGGCCGGCCGGGGAGGTCACAGATGAGGGCGACGATCGCACGGACGACCAACGAGCAGGCGAGGGCGGAACTGCCGGAGATCGTCGCTCCGGACAAGGTGGCGCCCAGGGACGCCAGGGTGCTGTCGAAGCAGTTCTTCGAGAGGCTGCTGGTGCTCGAAGAGGGCACGCCCGAGCACCAGTACGCGCGCAACACCCTGATCGAGATGAACATGACCCTGGTCCACTTCGCCGCCGGCCGGTTCCGCGGCCGGGGACCGGACGGGATGGAGGACATCGTCCAGGTCGGCACCATCGGGCTGATCAAGGCCATCGACCGGTTCGAGTTGTCCCGCGAAGTGGAGTTCACCTCCTTCGCCATCCCGTACATCGTCGGCGAGATCAAACGTTTCTTCCGTGACACCTCCTGGTCCGTGCACGTGCCGCGCCGGCTGCAGGAGGCCCGCGCGCACCTGGCGAAGGCCGGCGAGGAACTGCAGAACCGTTTGGGCCGGCCCCCCACGGTCAAGGAGCTGGCGGACCTGATGGACCTGACCGAGGAAGAGGTCAACGAGGCCCAGGTCGCCGCCAACGGCTACCACTCCGCCTCCTTGGACGCCACCGTCGGCGGCGCCCCGGACGGCGAGACGGTACTGGCGGACTTCATCGGGTCCGACGACGCCGCCATCGAACTGGTGGAGGACCTCCACGCCCTGGCACCGCTGCTCGCCGGCCTCGACGAGCGTGAACGGCAGATCCTTCACTGGCGGTTCGTCGACGAGCTGACCCAGGCCCAGATCGGCGAGCGGCTCGGCTGCTCCCAGATGCACGTCTCCCGCCTGCTGTCGCGCACCCTGAAGCGCCTGCGGGAGGGCATGCTCACCACCGGCTGACGCGAGGCCCATGACAGGACGGACATCTGCCGCCTCGTTCACGCACCCGGCCGACCACCGGCCCGGAAGCGCGGCGACCCGAGATGGATGCCACATACATCTGGCACTCGAAAGTGGACGATTTTCCCACGGGGCGGCACAAGGGCACCGCCCTCGTCGAAGGCAGGTCGGTCATGGCGAAGAAACCACCCGCGTCCGAGCCACCCCGGGGAAAGGGCCCGAGCCGTCACGAGGGCACCGCGCAGCACGGCTGGTCTCCCGACGTGGACGAGACGCGTCAGCAGGAGAACCCCCGTGCCCGCCGCTCCTTCCGCACAGCCGAGCACGGCGGCGGAAAGGGCCCGGGACGGACGAAGCCCACGGAGGAGACGACGTCCGTGCCGGGCGAGACGGTGAAGAGCGACAGCACCCGCGGTGAGGAGTACGCCCGCAAGGACGAGAAGGGCCGGCGGGACACGGGACCCAGGGGCCGCTCCCAGCGGCCCAGCGGCACCAAGGGCGCCTCCGCGACGACCGGCGTCGATCCGCAGGAGCCGTGAGCCCGGCGCCGCCGGGACTTCACTCCGGTCCTACGGCCACCGCGTGATCACGGGGTCTGGCCGGGAGTGCGGCGGGCTTCCTTCATCTCCGCCTCGTACACGTGCTCGCGTCCGTCGAGAAGTTCGCGTCGGATGCGGGCCTCGGCATCTGCGAAGGGCCGGTAATAGTGGGTGTTGTACTCCTCGACGATCTCGAAGGTCCAGTGCCCGGGGATGACGTTGCGGCCCACGATGTCGTGCTGCAACCGGTCGGCCTGGGCATGGTGGCCCCCGGCGCGCAGGTGTTCCAGCGCCTCGTCCAGCTTCAGGTCCGCACCGCCGGTCAGCTGGTGGAAGGCGTAGAGGCTGCCCCGGGCTCGCTCCACGGTCTCCAGAGCTTCCGAGAGCGCGCCCAGGGCCTTGACCGTGGTGTCGGTGGCACCGTCGGGCCGGCGGTGCGACAGGTCGGGACTTCGGGGCACGTCCGGGTTCTCGTTCATGGTCCTCCTGCTGGTTCTCCTGTGTCGTCGGCAGGTGGCGGCCCGCCGCCCCCGTACGCCGGCTGCGTCCGTGCTGGTACCGGCACGTCAGGGCAGTGGGGTACCGCCGGTCGCGTTGACGATCTCGCCGGTGATGTAGCTCGCTTGCGGGGATGCCAGGAAGACGTAGGCGGGTGCCATCTCGGCCGGCTGGGCGGGGCGGCCGAGCGGTGACTGCTTCCCGAACTCCCTGGTGTCCGGGAGCGTCGCGGGGATCAGCGGTGTCCAGACGGGGCCGGGTGCGACCGCGTTGACGCGGATGCCGTCCTTGGCCAGCATCTGCGCGAGCCCCTGGGTGAAGGAGACGATCGCGCCCTTCGTCATGGCGTAGTCCAGCAGGTGGGGGCTGGGCTTGTAGCCCTGGACGGAGGCCGAGTTGATGATGCTGCCACCGGCCGGGATGTGCGGGAGGGCCATTTTGGAGAGCCAGAACATGCCGTACAGGTTGGTGCGCACCACCCGGTCGAACTGTTCGGTGCTGATGGCCGCGATGCCTTCGGGCTGGGACATCTGGTAGGCGGCGTTGTTGACGAGGATGTCGATGCGGCCGAATTCCTCGACGGCCCGGTCGACGAGGCCCTGGCACGCCTCCTCCACACGGATGTCGCATTCGACCGCGACAGCACGCCGGCCGGCGTCCTCGACCAGTCCGACGGTCGTGCGGGCCTCATCCTGTTCTTCGGGCAGATACGTGAGAAGGACGTCCGCGCCCTCACGGGCGTAGGCGAGGGCGACGGCCCGGCCGATGCCGGAGTCCCCGCCGGTGATCAGTACCTTGCGCCCGGTCAGGACTCCGGAACCGCGGTACGTCTCCTCGCCGTGGTCCGGCGGCGGATCCATCGGCCCGGTCCAGCCCGGGTGCGCCTGATCCTGCTGGGCGAACTCGGGCTGCGGGTACTGCTCGGCGGGGTGGGGCGTGGGCGGCTCGTTCTGTGCCATGGGCTGCTTCTCCTGTCTGTTCCGTTGCCGCGGTCTTCCGGTACCGAGCTGGACTCCCGGGGGGGCTCAGCTCGGGGGGTAGGGCGATTTCTTGAGAAGTTCCGCCAGATGCACGGCGTTGACTGCCAGGGCCCTGGTGGTGGCGGCCACGGCGTCGGGGGTGGCCTCCAGGTCCTGGTAGTCCGTGCCCTGCTGGGCTTCGCCGACCCAGTAGGTGACCGCACCCGGCGACAGCGAGAACCCGAGGTCGTTGAGTCCTTGGAAGAGATCGGCGCTCACCTTGTGCGCGCCGTCCTCGTTGCCCACGACGGCGACCAGGCCGACCTTGCCGCTGAACAGCCGGCGCCCCTGCTCGTCGGTCTCCGAGATGTCGGCGTTCAGGCGTTCCAGGACGCGCTGGCAGAGGCTGGAGGGGTGGCCGAGCCAGATCGGGGTGGCCAGGAGCACGATGTCGGCGGCCATCACCCTCTCCCACAGCCCGGGCCAGTCGTCTCCGTCGCCCATGTCGCGGGCGACGCCCGGCCGGATGTCGTGGTCGACGACGCGGATCGTCTCGCCTTCCACACCGAGGCCGGCGAGTTCCGACATCACCTGCTCGGCGAGGTGGTGACTGCTGGAACGGGCGGGCGAGGGGTTGAGTGTGCAGACGAGTGCGACAGCGCGGGTCATGAATCCTCCTGGCCGGGCGGGGTCGCCGCGGGGGTGTCGTGGTCGGGGTCGGCCGTCGGGGTCAGGTCACCGTGGAGGGCTGACGCGGGGAGTGCTCGACGACGTCGGCCAGCCGGGCGAGCATGGTGCGGTGGCGCAGTTGGATCAGGGCGTCGACGACCGTGTTGTGCAGCATCCCGCCCGGTCCGCGCAGGGGGTGCTCGTTGATGACGACCAGGGTCTTCTCGCCCCAGGGCCGCACCTCGAGAGCGATCCGCGCGGTGCCGAGCCATCCGCTGTCGGCCTCCAGCTCCAGGACGGAGGGCGCTTCGCACCGCCGGACGATGGTGCTCCCCGACACCGACCACGGCGCCAGCCGGACGGTGTACGCGATGCTGGAGCCGACGTGGGGCCACACCCCCGTACGGGGCCGTGTGCCGGACGTGCCGACCACCCAGTCGCCGTAGCGCGTACCGTCGGCGAGTACCGCCCAGACGTCCGCGGGCGGGCGTTCGATCAGCCGGTGCCGTACAGCCATGGATCCTCCAGTTCACGGTGGGCTCACTGGTGGTAGTCCTGGTGCCCAGCCTGTCGAGGCTCACCCCCCGTTCTTCCACTTTTGCACGCCGCCCGGGGATCCGCCGCCTGTCGGCCGTGGGCTGACCGTCCTCGCAGCGGGTGACGTGTCCGGCACCGGCGCACCCCGGATCGGACAGGTCGGGGCGGTCCGCGCAGACCGGTGCGTCCGTCGCGCCGGGCGGTGGGTGTCCTCTCGGCCGGGCGCGCGTCCGGCAGGCCGGTGGCGTGGATACCGGACGCCGCGTCCGCCTCCGGACACGGCTCCTCCCCGGCGTCTTCGCCGCCGCCCCGTCGACGGACGAAGTGCGGCCGGGGGCCGCCTCGGCCGAAGCCGTGGAGGCCCCCGGCGGGCCGGCGCGGCGGGGCGCGGCGGTTCGCCGGGGGCGGTCGGTCGGTGGGTCAGTGGCCCGCGACGACACCGGAGAGTTCGTTGGTGCTCTTCGGCAGGGTCACGGAGGTGACCTTCTCGCCCGATTCGATGTCCACGGCGTGCAGTTCGCGCGTGCCCGGTTCGGAGACGTACGCGGTGTGGTCGCGGACGAAGAGGGTGGGCCTCGGCTGCTGCCAGTCGAGCGGCTCCTGCCACGTGCCCACGACGGGGATCTTCTTCTCGACCCTGCCCGTGTCCGGGTCGATCACGTGCAGGGCGCCGTCCGTACCGAGGACGAGTGCCTCGCCGTGGGGCCCCCGGCCCAGCGAGCGGAAGGAGTAGCTGGTGCCGAGGTCGACCAGGCGCAGCTCTGCCGTCTCGGTGTCGATCAGGGACACGCGCGTCGGGCGCTCCAACTCGGCGTCCGGGTCGGTCTTGTAGTCGCCCAGCAGGACCGGGGAGGCGTCGCTGCCGGCCTGGTTGCCGATGCGGCCGTAGTCGTCGGGGGCGTCGACCTTGGTGAACTCGCCGTCCTTGTAGATCAGGATGCCGTCCTCGCAGCCGACGGCGACGGCCTCGCCCCGGGCGGCGGCCTCGCCGTGGACGCCGGGGCAGTTCTCGTTGCGCGCGATCTCCTTGTCGTTCCTGTCGAGGACGTGGGCGCCGGTGCGCTTCTCCTCGGTGCCCACGGTGCTGAGGAGTTCGCCGTTGCTCAGCTCGATGGCGACGCCGTGGTGGGGTTCGGCGGAGGTGTGGGTACGGCCCTCGGGCTTGTCACCGGCGGCGAGGTCGGCGGGGTCGAGGACGTTGACCTCGCCGGTGCCGTCGGTGAACAGGACCGTCTTGCCGGCATGCCGTACGACGTGTCCCGGCTTGGCGCCGTCGTACGTGATGTCGGTGAGGGTCTGCCCGGCGGCGTCGAGGACCCGGAAGCCGGAGTCGGTGGAGACGAAGACATGGGAGTCGTCACCGGCGGGGTTGACGCGGTTGAAGCCGGGCAGCTCGATCGTCGTGGCGAGCTTCAGGGTCTCGCCGTCCAGGATGTACAGGCCGCCGTCGAAGGTGGCGACCAGCGGCTCCTCGACCGTGGCGGCCCCGGCGCCCGGGGTGCCCTTCGCCGCCTTCTCCGCCTTCGTGTCGGACGAGGTGGTGTCGCCGCCTCCGCAGGCGGTCAGGACGGCGGAGACCGTCAGGGCGAGGGCCGTACCGGTGAGGGCTCCGGTGCGTATCGACTTGCTCACTGTGCGTGTTCCTTTCCGGCCGCGCGGGCGCGGCTCCGGGGTGGGGTGTTCGAAAACGAGGGCTCGGGTGCGGGTTCAGCCGGCGGTCAGGCCGTCCGTCATGGCGGTGGTGTTGGCGCGCATCATCTGCAGGTAGGTGCCGGCGCCCCTGCCCTTCTCGGTCAGCGACTCGGAGTACAGCGCGACGACCCGTACCCGGCCGCCCAGTTCCGTGCGCAGGACCTCGGCCAGCCGGGTCGGCCGGGAGGAGTCCGCGAAGACGGTCCGTACCCCGGCCTCGCGCATGGCCTCGGTGAGCGAGCGCAGGTCCGAGGAGCTGGGCGAGGCCAGTGTCGTACCGCTCGGGACGACCGCGCCGACCGTCCGGAAGCCGAAGCGTTCGGCGAGGTAGCCGAAGACGTGGTGGTTGGTCACCAGCGCGCGCCGCTGCTCGGGTATGCGGTCGAAGGAGCGTTCCATCCAGGTGGTCAGGTCGGCGAGTCGTCCGTCGTAGCGGCCGGTGTTGGCGCGGATCGTTTTCTCGTCCACGCCGTCCACGTGCTCGACGACCCGGTCGGCGATCAGGCCGGCGGCCGTGCGCACCCGGTCGGGGTCGGTCCAGAAGTGCGGGTCGGGCTGCCCGGCGTCCGTCTCGGGGCCGCCGTCGGCCGGTGCCCGGAAGACGAGCGGGTCCACCGCCCTGCCGACCTCGAGCGTGGCGGTCCCGGCCTCCCGGGCGGCCTCCACGTGCCGCAGCACGTTCTCCTCCAGGCCCAACCCGTTGAAGACCACGAGGTCGGCCCGCTCCAGCTCGGCGGCCTGTACGGCCGACAGCCCGAAGGAGTGCGGGTCGGCGTTCGGTTTCATCAGCACCGTGACGTCGGCCTCGTCGCCGACGATCTCCTGGGTGATGTCGCCGAGGATGTTCGTCGTCACCACGACCCGGGGCCGGTCGTCGCCGGTCGCGCACGCGGTGGCCGTGCCGGCGAGGGTGAGGGCGAGCAGGGTGAGGAGCAGGCGGCGCAGCCGCAGGACGGCGCGCCTCGGTGTCGTCGTCATCGGCCGGTCTCCACCATCAGGGCCGGTTCGATGTCGAGGTCGAAGGTGCGCGCGACGCGCAGGTCGTCGTTGTAGTCGATCTCGTACACGCGCTTGCCCGCCGGGTCGTTGAGGTAGGCGCGGCTGCGGTCGACCTCGATGACGGGCCGGGGCTCCGTCGCGTCCGGTCCGGTGCCGGGTACGTCCTTCAGCAGCGGCTTCGTCCGGGACACCTGCTCGCCGGTGGCGATGTCGTAGCCGTACAGGGCCCCGTCGGTGCCGAGGACGAGCAGGGGGGAGCCCTCGCCCGCGGTGTTGGCGGCGACGGCGGGGCCGGTCTCCACCCGGGTCCAGGTGCGCTCCGTGACGTCCAGGACCCATACGGCCCGCTCTCCGGCCGGCGCCGTGAGCGTGTCGCTGCCGGCCCGGTGACGGAAGGCCGTGGCCCGGTCCCGCTCGGCGACGCCCGTACCGTACGGGATCCTCTCGGCGGTGAACGTGCCGTCGTCCGCGCGGATCAGCAGGGCTCCGTCGGCGCAGCCGAGGACGGCTCCCCGCCGGGTGACGGCGTCGCCCCGCGGTTTTTCGCACTCGGCGTCCGGTGCCGCGACGCGCTCGCCCTCGCGGTCGTACACCGCGACCTTCGGGGTGCCCTTCGCGCCGTCGGTGAGGGTCAGCAGGTGCTCCCCGTACGGCACGACGGCGCCGGCGTGCGTCCCGGGCAGCGGACGGGGCGTGCCGGTGGTCCCCGCCTCCAGATCGGCCCTGCGGTGGATCTCGGCCCGGCCGTCGCCGTGGGTCACGACGGTCACGGCGGCGTCGCTGCGGACGCGTGTACGGGGGCCGTCGGAGAGGCGGCCCACGTCGCGTATCCCCGCGCGGTAGTAGTGCACGTGGTCGCCGTGGTCCACCGTCCAGGCGCCGGTGTCGAGGACGCGCGTGCCGTCCGTGCCGTGGAGGTGGCCGAACCGGCCGTCCGTGGTGAGGGCCGCGGTGCCCGGTGCCCGGGAGACCTCGTGCGACTCTCCGGTGATCAGGTCGAGGACGCGGGTGTCACCGCTGCCCGGGTCGTTGAGGAGCAGTCTGGACTGCTGCTCGGCCTTCTCCTGCGCCCCTTCGACGTATCCGTGCGGGGTGGCGGCCGACGGGCTCGCCGGCGGGGCGGAGGCGGCGCCGTCCCGGCCGCCCGCGCAGCCTGTGGCGAGCAGCGCGAGGGCCAGGAGCGCGGACGCCCCGGCAGTGACGTTTCCTCGGAGGGGCAAGGGGATCGCTCCATCGGGTTTCTGGATCGGGTCTTGAATCCGGGTCGGGTCTTCGGGTCAGGTCTGTGGATCGAGGCGGCGGCGCCGATGCCGGAGGCCCGATGCGAGGTGGGAGAGGAAGAACAGGCCCACCGCGAGGGCCGAGACGGTCGCGCCGGCCGCGGTGCTCAGGTGCCAGGAGAGCAGCAGTCCGAAGAAGGTGGCGGCCGCGCCGAGCAGTGCCGCGATCGCCATCACCGCCCGCACGCTGCGCGCCCATGGCAGTGCCGCCGCCGGCGGGGCGATGAGCAGGCCCAGGACCAGCAGCGTCCCCACGATGTGGAAGGAGGCGACGATGGCCAGCGCCAGCAGGCCCAGCAGGACGGCGTGGGCGACGCGCGGACGCAGACCGAGGGTGCGGGCCTTGCGCGGGTCGAACGCCAGGGCGAGGAAGGCTCGGTGACCGAGAACCGAGACCGTCAGTGCCAGCAGCAGCGCTGCTCCCAGCAGCACCAGGTCCTGTTCCCGGACGGCGAGGACGTCGCCGAAGAGGAATCCGGTCAGGTCCACGGCGAAGGACTGCGAGCGCGACACGATGATGACGCCGAGCGACAGCATCCCGACGAAGAGCAGGCCGATCCCGGTGTCCTGGGACAGCCGTGGGGTACGCCCGAGGACGGTGACGCCGGCCGTCATCACGGCCGCGCTCAGCAGCGCCCCCACCAGCAGGTTGCCGCCCAGGAGCGCGGCGAGCGCGACTCCGGGCAGCAGTCCGTGCGACATGGCGTCACCGAGGAAGGCCATACCTCTCAGCACCACCCAGGTACCCGCCAGGGCACAGATCGCCGACACCAGCATCCCGCCCCACAGGGCCCTTTGCACGAAGGTCACCTCGAAAGGGCCTGTCAACCACTCCATGGCGAGAACATTACAATGACAACCATGTTCAATAAAAGCCCTTCCCCCGCCACCGGGGGCCGGATGCCGCCCCGCGTCCGCTTCACCGGCCTCTCCGCGGGCTACCCCGGCCACCCCGTGCTCGACCAACTGGACGGCGAGATACCGGCGTTGGCCGTCACCGCGCTGATCGGCCCGAACGGCAGCGGAAAGTCCACGCTGCTCGGAGTGCTGGCCGGAGTGATCCGCCCCACAGCGGGAGAGGTCCGGCACGACGGAGCCCGGCCACCGGCGTTCGTCCCGCAGCGCGGGGCCGTCGGCGACGCGCTTCCGCTGACGGTCCGGCAGACCGTGGAGATGGGGCGCTGGGGCGAGCGGGGACCGTGGCGCCGGCTCACGCGGCACGACCGGACTGCGGTGGACGAGGCGATGGAGCGGCTCGGCGTCACGGCGCTCGCCGCACGCCAGCTGGGCGAGCTCTCCGGCGGGCAGAGGCAGCGCACGCTCATGGCGCAGGGACTGGCCCAGGAGTCGGACCTGCTCCTGCTGGACGAGCCGACCACCGGCCTCGACCCCGAGGCCAGGGAGCGCACGGCTGCGCTGCTGACCGAGCTGGTGGCCGACGGGGTGACCCTCGTCCACGCCACCCACGACCTGGACGCGGCGCGCTCGGCGGACACCTGCCTGCTGCTCCGCGACGGCCGCCTGGCCGGCCAGGGACCGCCGGACCGGCTCCTCACCCCG
Organism: Streptomyces sp. NPDC058632; assembly: GCF_042717095.1. Lineage (NCBI taxonomy): Bacteria > Bacillati > Actinomycetota > Actinomycetes > Kitasatosporales > Streptomycetaceae > Streptomyces > Streptomyces sp. NPDC058632. The sequence goes on from NZ_JBHXQZ010000141.1 coordinate 12,196, forward strand.
ACGGCACTCGCCCGCATGTGGCAGCCGGCCTGAGCTCTGCGGCAGCCGCGCCGTCCGGGGCCGGTCCGGCGGACCGAGCCGGAGGTGACCGACGGCGCTTGTCCGCCGGGGCGGGCGGGGACCGGCCCGTGCGGCTGCCGGTCGCGCTCGGCGTGCCCGTGCCGGAGTCGCCGGTCCCCGCCCGGGCCCGGTCGGTGGTCATCGCCGGTGCGGGCGCCATCGGCCGTCTCGTCCATGGTGCCGTCGACCGGCCCATGGCGGCCCTGGCCGGCATCCCCCCGGCCGTCCGGTGTGCTCATCGGCCGGCGGATCGCCCACGCGCTGCCCGCCCGCCGTCCGAAGTGCGCGCTCGCCGTCGCCCTGTCCGCGCCGGCGCCCCGCCCGGCCCTGCACGGCCCCCGCGCCCGGCGTGGCGCGGGCGGATCCCGCGCCGCACCCGCACCCCTTCGGACGAACGGCCGGAGAAACGAACTGAAGTGCGCAACAACACCGTTGGCACGTAAGTTGTGGTGGAACACACCTGCCGGCTGACCACGCCTGCCTCGGCTGAGAGACGGACCGTACCCATGAGCGACCCCGAGACGACACCCGGAACCGCCGCACACCAGAAGATCGACACCTCGGTGCCGCATTCGGCCCGGATCTGGAACTACTGGCTGGGCGGCAAGGACAACTATCCCGTCGACGAGGAAGCGGGCGACGCGTACACCGGCGTCTTCCCCGGCATCGTGACCATCGCCCGCAGCAGCCGGGCCTTCCTGCGGCGCAACATCACGTATCTGGTCACCGAGGCCGGCATCCGGCAGTTCCTGGACATCGGGACGGGCCTGCCGACCGCCGACAACACCCACGAGGTCGCCCAGCGCCTCGCCCCGGAGAGCCGGATCGTCTACGTCGACAACGACCCGATGGTCCTGGCGCACGCCCGCGCCCTGCTCTACTCCACCCGCGAGGGAGCGACCGCCTACGTCGACTCCAACGTGCTGGACCCGGAGCGCGTCCTGGCAGCCGCCGCCCGGACGCTGGACCTCTCCCGCCCCACCGCCCTCATCCTCAGCAACATCCTGGGCCACATCGCCGACCACGACGAGGCGCGCTCCATCGTCACGCGGCTGATGGACGCGCTGCCGTCCGGCAGCTACCTGTCCGTCAACGACGGTTCACGGGGCATCGACCCGGGCTTCGAGCAGGCCCAGGAGGGCTACAACAAGAGCGGTGCCGTGCCGTACAACCTGCGCACCGTCGACGAGATCACCTCGTTCTTCGACGGCCTGGAGCTCCTGGAGCCCGGCGTCGTCCCGGTCACCCGGTGGCGTCCGGACGCCGACGCGGCCGACACGCCGGTCATCGCCGAGCACGGCGGTCTCGCCCGCAAGCCCTGACCCGCCGGCGGGCCGCGGGCCCCGTGACCCGCCGCCCGTGCACGACCCCTCGGTGGACCGTGCGCGTGTCCTGCCCCACCACCCGGCGGCGCGCCTCACGTGAACCGAGGGGAAGTACGGCAAAGCGCCCCGTGCCGGTGCTCCCCGTCACCCCGTACCTACGGAGCGAGTTCACACTTCCGCCCCACAGGGAAGCGTGTGAGACTGGCGTCCCGTCCGCAGTGCGGACCCTCTTCCGCACCGACCCCCACGAGAAGTGCGACGTGCGTTCCTTTCCTCTGCCGATAGCCCTGACCGCGCGCCTGTCCCCGGTGGTCGTCCTCGCCGTGGCGGGCTGGGCACTGTCGTCCGGGTCCTCCTCCGAGCCGCAGGCCGCCGAGAAGAAGCCGGCGGAGACGACCGGGTCGCGGTCCGCCCCGTCGACGACGGCCGTGCCGAAGACGTACACCGCCGCTCCCGCGCCCTGCGACAGCATCGCCGAGAAGACCGTCAAGTCCCTTGTGCCGGGGGCGAAGGCGGCCGGCAAGGAGATCAAGTCCACCGACTCCGATCTGCGCCGCACCTGTTCGTGGAACGCGCTCGACGGCTACGAGTACCGCTGGCTCGACGTGTCCTTCGAGGTCCTGCAGTCGGACGACGCGGCCGAGGAGTCGTACCGGGGGCGGCTGAAGGACAGGAGCGGCGGAGGCGAGGTCCCCGGGCTCGGTGACGCCGGGTACTCGGTCGTGGACCTCACCACCGAGGACAAGCAGCAGACCCGCGAGGGCGTGGTGGTGGCCCGCGCCTCCAACGCACTGGTGGTCGTGACGTACAACGGCAGCGACTTCGAGTCGAAGAAGGCGCCCTCCACGGACGAGATCAACAAGGGCGCCATCAAGGCCGCCAAGGAAGCGATGGCGGCGCTCCTCGACGGAAAGGCCTGACCGGACCCGGCGGCCGGCCCGTGCGGCCGGGCCC
>NZ_JBHXQZ010000142.1:0-14217 GCF_042717095.1 Streptomyces sp. NPDC058632
GTGGAGACCGAGGGCCTGTCCGGCGGATCGTGCCGGACAGGCCCTCGGCGACCTGAGCCTGCGGTTCGTCGGCAGCCGGCGGCGTCACGCCGCCGGCGGGTCCTGCGGACTCCGCCCGGACAGGACCTCCCCGTACGCCTGCATCAGATCCGGCAGCCGCAGCGTCGCCAGGTCCTCCCGGGTCAGTGTGCCCGGATAGGCCGGGTACGCCGACAGCCGCAGGTCCCGGTACGCGCAGCTCTTCTCGTACAGCGTCCGCAGGAACCGCCCGTTGCCCAGCTCGTCGATCCACCCCTGGTCCACCACATGCCCGGCGACGGACCGCAGTTCGTCCAGCGCCTCCTCGTCCCACACGTCGCCGTTCTCGGCGGCCAGCACCTCGCCGATCGCGGTGAGTTCGAGGGGGCGGTAGGAGGGGAAGTCGACGCGGGTGGTGAAACGGGACGACAGACCCGGGTTGGCGCCCAGCAGGCGGTCCATGCCCTCGGGGTAGCCGGCCAGTATGACCACCAGATGGTCGCGGTTGTCCTCGGCCCGCTTCAGCAGTACCTGGAGCGCCTCGTCGCCGTACGCGTCGCCCTTGCCGTAACCGGAGTTGGAGAGCGCGTACGCCTCGTCGACGAAGAGGACCCCGCCGAGGGCGGAGTCGATCAGCTCGTTGGCCTTCACCGCTGTCTGGCCCAGGTACTCGCCGACCAGATCGGCGCGCTGGGCCTCCACGAGATGGTCGCCGCCGAGCAGCCCGAGAGCGTAGAAGACCCGGCCCAGGATGCGGGCCACCGTGGTCTTGCCGGTGCCGGACGGCCCGGAGAAGACGAAGTGCCGTTTCGGCGGCTGTACCGGCAGCCCCTGCCCGGCCCGCAGCCGCGCCATGTTCAGCTGCGCCGACAACGCTTTGACCTGGCGTTTCACCGGCTCCAGCCCGACCATGCGCTCCAGCTCGGCGAGCGCCTCCTCCAGGAGGGCGGGATCGGTGGGGCCCGTGGGCAGCAAAGTCACCGGATCGCCGGTCCTCGAGCGCACCGAAGGGTCCGTGACCGGTGGCAGGGGCGGAGGCGGCGGCTCCTGCTCGGACAGCATCAGATCGCGGCCCTCGGTGTCGAACAGCGGGTCGAGAGTGTCCGGGCCGTCCGGCAGATCCGCGCCCGTGCCGCCGAGCGCGACCGCGCCGAGGTCGGCCGAGTCGTCGTAGCCGTCCCCCTCGGCGATGGCCGCGAGCCGGGCCGACGTGTCCATGAAGGCGGGATCGACCCGGTGCACGGCCCGGTACAGGGGGAGCGCGGCGGCGCTGCGGCCGGTGCCCTCGTGGGCGCGCGCCAGCCAGTAGCGCAGCTCCTTGCGCTGCGGCTGCTCGCTGCGGCAGCGCATCAGGGCCGCCGACAGCAGCGGCTCGGCCTGCCCGTACATCTCCAGACGCACCCGGGCCATCCCGCCGAACAGGCCTGTCTCGATCCCGAGCAGCGGATCGCCGTGCAGCGGGTCGGTGTGCCGGACCAACTGCTCCCAGTCCTTGACCAGATAGGCGCGGCAGGCGTGCAGGAAGCGGACCTGCGGGTCGGTGTCCACCGGAGGAAGTCCGGCGAGCGCGCGGTCCAGTTCGGGGACGTGGCGGCCGTCCAGCCAGTGGGAGGCGTGCGCGAGCAGCAGATCGCGCGGGTTCTCCAGCACGGGCTGCACCCACCAGCCGAGCCAGTACCAGGAGTTGAGGGTGCGGCGGTGCCGCGCACGCTGTTCGCCGAAGCGGTCCCGGTGCCGGAACATGCGCAGCAGCGAGGCCGTCGTGTCGACGCGCAGCGCGTGCAGTCCGAGCCAGCCGTCCGCCATCCCCGGGTCGATCCGTACCGCGGCCCGGAACTCCTCCTCGGCCTGCGGATAGGCGCCCATCGTGTAGGCGTCCACGCCCCGCAGCCAGGCGAGGTCGGCAGGGGCCTGCGGGCCCTGCGTGCCGAAGTCCATCACGTCCCTCACAAACCGTGCCCCGTCGGTATGCCCCACCGGCCCTCGCCCGCCGGCTGCCCTGGGGCGAACCGCTGTGCCGCGGACCGGAGTTGCACGGTGCGCTAAGCAGCGTCCGTAGGTCGCACCGAGGGCATCGTACCTGCGGCGGCGCCGCCTCCGTAGAGGGCCGTACCCGCAGCGGACGATGCGGGAAGAGGGCGCTCGCACCGTGCTGTGACCGAGAGTGATCGTCATATGCCGCTGGGCGCCCGGAGGGGACGAAGAAGGCAGAACGAAGCCCCCGGTCACGGGGGAACAACCGGGGGCTTCGCGTCTGCGGGCGGCTCCGAACGGCCGCACATTGAGAACGTAAGACCTGTACGGCCCCCGGTCAAGCGGAGCCGGAGCGCTCCGGCGACTTGCCCGGGAGGGGGTCTTCACACGTTCAACACACTGCGGACGGCCCGTCACCGTGCGTGAGGGGCGGGTTCGGGCCGGCGGTCCCGGCAGGCCCGGGAAGCACCTCATATCCCTTCCCGCGCTCCCGAACCAGCAGGTCGGCGAAGGGGCGTGACGGGTCGTCGGTGAAGTGCAGCTGTTCCGCCCCGACCCACCCGTCCCAGAACTCCCGCTGCTCCTCCCCGTCCCGCGCCCGCCCCCGCGACCAGGAGGCCTCCGCGGACAGCTCCATCCACAGCAGCAGCGCCAGGTACGGCCGCAGCGCCCGCCGCCCCGCGCCGACGCCCTCGACGACGACCACCGGGGCGGGCGGCAGCGGGCGCGGCAACCCGAAGGCGCGGGCCCGCCAGTCGTAGGGGGTGTAGGACGCCTGCTCGCCCCGGCCGAGCGGAAGGAGTACCTGGCTCAGCAGCCGCCCGGTCCAGCCGAAGAGCTCCTCGTGGCTGGCGATGTCGTCGAGCCGCAGCACGGGGGCGCCGTCCAGCGCGTCGGCCAGCCGCCCGGCGAACGTGGACTTCCCCGAGCCGGCGTGCCCGTCGACCCCGACGAGCCGGACGGGGCCACAGGAGGGGGCGAGCCGGCGGACGCGGGAGACGAGATCGTGCATGACTGGTTCCGGGGGGGGGAGGCGGAGCGGGGCGGTCGGAGCGAGGTGGGGAGAGAGGGTGACAGCGTCTCACTCTAGGACCTGCCCGCCCTCCCAGAACCGACGGCCTGCCGCCCCGGGCACCGTGGGGCGAGGCCGATGGCGGTCGGCACGGCACGGCCCGGGGTGCTGGCGGGGCCGGCCCGGTGCGTCCATAGTGGGCGGGCGTCGCTCCACCCGGTGGACGCGGTCCGCCCGGCCCGCCGCGCACCGGACCCGCACCGACTCCGAGTCCGACTCCGACACCTGGGGGCTCTTCACCCATGAGCAGATCCGAACAGCCGTCCCGCAGAACCCTCCTGTCCGCAGCGGTCGTCGCCGCCGTCACGTCGAGCGCGGGCCCGGTGTCCGCCCACGCCACGCCCGGCCGGTCCGCCGGCCCGTCAGGCGGCTCCGCGGACCCCGGAGCCGCCGCGGCCCGCCGCGTCGGCAACCGGGCCTGGACCTCGTACAGCGACTGGCGTGCCGGCGGCTCCGAGGGCACCCGCGCCGTCGCGGGCGTCCGCCCCGGCCTGGTGATCGCGAAGGCGGCCGGCACCACCGACTACACCGATCCGCACACCGGCCGTACCGCTGCCTGGGAGTACGCGATCTGGACCTCGCCCGTCCACCGGCTCACCGTGCCGGCGACGGAGGCCATCGTCTCCTGGAACGCGCACACCCCCGACGGCACCTGGATCCAGGCCGAGTTGCAGGGCACGTACACGGACGGCACCGACACACCCTGGTACGTGATGGGCCGTTGGGCAGCCGGCGACCAGGACGTCCTTCGCACCTCGGTGGACGGCCAGAGCGACGGCCGGAGCACGGTCTGGACCGACACCCTCGCCGTCGACGACGCGGCCTCGGGCCTGCGCCTGGTCTCGTACCGGCTGCGGCTGACCCTCCACCGCCGTCCCGGCACGAAACTCACCCCTACCGTGTGGCGGATCGGCGCGATGGGCTCCGACGTGCCCGACCGCTTCACCGTCCCTGCGTCCACACCCGGCGTGGCCCGTGAACTGATCGTCCCGCGCTACTCGCAGGAGATCCACAAGGGCCAGTACCCGGAGTACGACAACGGCGGCGAGGCCTGGTGCAGTCCGACCTCCTCGCAGATGATCGCCGAGTACTGGGGCGGCCGGCTCACCGAGGAGCAGCTGTCCTGGGTCGACCCCTCCTACGCCGACCCACAGGTGTGCCACGCGGCCCGCCACACCTACGACCACCAGTACGAGGGCTGCGGCAACTGGCCGTTCAACGCCGCCTACGCGGCCACCTTCGAGGGCCTTCAGGGCGTCGTCACCCGGCTCGGATCGCTGACCGACCTGGAGACACTGATCGCGGCGGGCATCCCGGCCATCACGTCCCAGTCCTTCCTCGAGGACGAACTGACCGGAGCGGGGTACGGCACCGCCGGGCACCTGATGACCGTGATCGGCTTCACACCCGACGGCGACGTCATCGCCAACGACCCCGCCTCCCCGGACAACGAGTCCGTCCGGCGTGTCTACCGGCGCCGCGAATGGGAGAACATCTGGCTCAGGACCAAGCGGTACAACGCCTCGGGCAAGGTCGCCTCCGGCACCGGCGGGGTCTGCTACCTCTTCTTCCCGGCGCGCCCCACCCCGCGCATGCGCCGGGCGCTCGCGGCCGTCGGCGTGCGCTGAACCGGATCGTGCGGCGGACTCCCGCCGGCCGTCCGACGGTCGTCCGACGGTCGTCCGACCACTGTCGGAGGGGCGCCGGAGGGTCCGCCGCACCGCCCCTGTGCGTGCCGTGTGACCAAGCTCTCGGCCGCAAAAGCCGCTCGTGGTGGCAAGGTGGGCAGCGCCGTGGGGGAGTCCACGGTCCCCGAGACCAGCGAGAAGCCATGAGCGCGAGCGCAGCCACCGTCACCGCCCCTGCCGTCGTCCCCGGTGCCCGCACCGGCGGCCCCCGGGAGGACGGCCCGAAGATCCTCGAGCACGTCATGGGATGGACCCTCGTCGTGGTCGTCGCGATGCTCGTGACGCAGCTCGGACTCCTCTGACCTCCGGACTCCTCTGCCTCTCGGGCCGCTGCGGCCTCTCGGGCCGCTCCCGCCTGCCGTGAGGTCCGACCTGCCATACTGCGGATGTCCCGCCCCCCCCCCGCAGGAAACAGGTCAGGATTGAATACCAGTCAGCAATCTGCCGCGCGCCCCGGAGCGCGCAGCACCGAGCGCTCGCTGGCACGCCGTGCCGAACTCATCGCCATCGGTCGGAAACTGTTCGCCGACACGTCGTACGACGCGCTCTCCATGGACGACATCGCACGTCAGGCGCATGTCGCCAAGGGGCTGATCTACTACTACTTCCACTCCAAGCGGGGCTACTACCTCGCCATCATCCAGGACTCGGTCGCCGGCCTGGTCACCTTGGCGTCGGGCGGTGTCGAACTGCCGTCCGCCCAGCGGGTGCACCGCACCGTCGACAGCTATCTGCGCTACGCCGAGCACAACCAGGCCGCGTACCGCACGATCGTCAGCGGCGGCGTCGGCTTCGACGCCGAGGTGCACGCCGTCCGGGACGGGGTGCGCGAGGTGATCGTCGCGACCATCGCCGAAGGCGCGTACGGGACCGCCGACATCACGCCCGTGGCACGGATGGGCCTGCTGTCCTGGGTCTGCAGCGTCGAGGGAGCCACCCTCGACTGGATCGACCGCCCCGGGCTGCCCCGCGAGACCATGCGCGAGCTGCTGGTGAAGACACTCGGCGGAGCCATGCGCGCCATCGAGGAACTGGACCCCGCGCACCCGGCCCCTCAGCCCGCCCGCCGCGACGCCTGACACACCGGGCACCGCGCGGGGCGGACGTCCCCCGTGGAACCTCCGCCCCCCGCGCGGTGCCCGCGCTTACCTGAGCGCGCCGATCAGCTCACCGTTCGCGGTGTCGCCGCTCAGCTCCCAGAAGAACGTGCCGGCGAGACCCTGCCGGTCCTTGTAGTCCATCTTGGCCGCGACGGTGGCCGGGGTGTCGTAACTCCACCAGTCGTTGCCGCACTTGGCGTAGGCGGTGCCGCCGACCGTGCCGGTCGCCGGGCACTTGTCCTTGAGCACCTTGTAGTCGTCGATGCCCGGCTCGTACGTACCCGCCGCCGGGCCGGTCGCGGTGCCACCGGGCTCCGACTGCGTGACGCCGGTCCAGCCGCGCCCGTAGAAGCCGATGCCGAGCAGCAGCTTGGACGCCGGGATGCCGAGTCCCCTGAGCTTCGCGATGGTCGCCGCGGTGTGCGTGTCGGCCTTCGGAATGCCGTCGTAGGCGGTCAGCGGCGAGTGCGGGGCGGTGGGACCGGCGGCGTCCCAGGCGCCGAAGAAGTCGTACGTCATCGGGTTGTACCAGTCGACGTGCTCGGCGGCGCCGGCGTAGTCCGCCGCGTCGATCCTGCCGCCGGCCGTGGCGTCGGCGGTGATCGCCGCGGTGACCAGGTTGCCGGAGCCGAACGTGGCGCGCAGCGCGGACATCAGGGCCGTGAAGGACTCGCGGCCGCTGGTGTCGCAGGTGGCGCCGCAGGCGTTCGGGTACTCCCAGTCGATGTCGATGCCGTCGAAGACGTCGGCCCACTTCGAGTTCTCGACCAGGTCGTAGCAGGACCGGGCGAACGCGGCCGGATCCTGTGCGGCTTCGCCGAAGCCGCCGGACCAGGTCCAGCCGCCGAACGACCACAGCACCTTCAGGCCGGGGTGCTTCCGCTTCAGTTCGCGCAGCTGGTTGAAGGTGCCGCGCAGCGGCTGGTCCCAGGTGTCGGCCACGCCGTCGACGGACTCGCCGGCGGTGTAGGTGCGCTCGGTGGCCGCGTAGTTGTCGCCCATCGCGCACTTGCCGCCGGTGACGTTGCCGAAGGCGTAGTTGATGTGCGTGAGCTTGTCCGCGGAGCCCGAGGTCTGGATGTTCTTGACGTGGTAGGCGCGGTCGTAGGTGCCCCATTCGGTGAAGTACCCGATGACCTTGGAACCTGCGGCGGCCTCCTGAGCCGGGGCCGCCGCGGTGGCGGTCGAGGTGCCCGCGCCGGCGAGCAGCCCGGCGCCGAGCGCGGCGGCGCATGCGGCGGACACGAGCCCCCGCAGGACGCGGGGGCGGTGGGGGGACTGCATCCGGTGTGTCTCCTCGTGGGGGGGAGGGGAAACGTGAGCCGCTTGGCATGAACGCGGTGACTCGGTGGAGCGAAACAGTAGGAGGACTAGACCAGTACGGTCAATGGTGCGGACCAATTTCGGCGTCCGGAAAATTCTTGGAGTAAGCGGTCGTTAACAAGTGACGTGCTGTGCTCGATCAGGCATACTCACAGCTCACAGCGGCTGGCCGGCCGCCTCCGAGACCCGGAGGTCCATGCCTCGGCCAGGCGCCGGAACGACCCGGCGGAGCCGCCCCCGACCCGAGGCGCAGAGCCGCCGACGTGCCCGAACAGGGAGGAGAGCGTCGCCATGCCCGACCACGCCCCGCAGCCGGTGGACCGGCAACTGCCCACGGACGAGGCGCGGGACCTGATCTCGCTCGTCCGCGACATCGCGCAGCGCGAGATCGCCCCGAAGGCGGCGGAGGAGGAGGACGGGGCCCGCTTCCCGCGCGAGGCCTTCACCCTGCTCTCCGAGTCCGGCCTGCTCGGCCTGCCCTACGACTCCGCGTACGGCGGCGGGGAGCAGCCGTACGAGATCTACCTCCAGGTCCTCGAGGAGCTCGCCGCGGCCCGACTGACCGTCGGCCTCGGGGCCAGCGTGCACACCCTCGCCTGCTACGCGCTCGCCGCCCACGGCACCAAGGAGCAGCAGGCCGAGTACCTGCCGGCGATGCTCGGTGGCGGCCTGCTCGGCGCCTACTGCCTCTCCGAGCCGGCCTCCGGGTCCGACGCGGCCTCCCTGCGCACCAGGGCGGTCCGCGAGGGCGGTGGGGACTGGGTGCTCACCGGAACCAAGGCGTGGATCACGCACGGCGGCATCGCGGACTTCTACACCGTCATGGCCCGCACCGGTGAGGACGGCCCTCGCGGGATCACCGCGTTCCTGGTGCCCGGCGACGCCGAAGGGCTGAGTGCCGCCGCGCCGGAGAAGAAGATGGGCATGAAGGGCTCACCCACCGCGCAGGTCCACTTCGACGGCGTACGGGTCCCCGACCACCGGCGGATCGGTGAGGAGGGCCAGGGCTTCGCGATCGCCCTGTCGGCGCTGGACGGCGGCCGGCTCGGCATCGCGGCCTGCGCGATCGGCCTGGCGCAGGCGGCGCTCGACGAGGCGCTCGGTTACGCGTCCGGGCGACGGCAGTTCGGGCGGCCGATCGCCGACTTCCAGGGGCTGCGGTTCATGCTCGCGGACATGGCCACGCAGATCGAAGCCGGGCGCGCGCTGTATCTCGCGGCGGCCCGACTGCGGGACGCCGGGCGGCCGTTCGCCAAGCAGGCGGCCATGGCGAAGCTGCACTGCACCGACACCGCGATGCGGGTCACCACCGACGCCGTCCAGATCCTCGGCGGCTACGGCTACACCGCGGACTTCCCGGCCGAACGCTATCTGCGCGAGGCCAAGGTCCTGCAGATCGTCGAGGGGACGAACCAGATCCAGCGCATGGTCATCGCCCGCCATCTCGCGGGGCCGCAGACGAGCTGAACCTGCCGAGCCCCCGCCAGGGCGCCGCGAGCCGGGACCACTCCGGGTCGTGCCGCCCGGGCAGGGCTCGGCCCTTGTCGGCCCGGAGCCGCATCAACTTCCGGTGGACCGGCGGGTCCGGAAGCCGGGGCGGCGGTGGCGGCGTGGCGGGTACGGGCAGGGCCGCGACCGCGGTGCGGGCCGTGGCCTGCGGTACGGGCCGGGGTTCGGGTGGCGGGACGGGGCAAGGCGCTGACGGCCGGTCGTCGCGTGCGTGGGGGGCGTCGTACCCGGGCAACGCGGGAGTGACCGGGCAGGTCACCGACCGCCCGAATGGTGCGTGCGTTCGCGGACGGACGGACGGCCCGGCTTCCGGCGCCCGGCGGCGCATCGCGTCGTACCGGTCGCGGTGCGCCTGACGGGCGTTCCGGTACGGCGGGTGCGCCCGGCGTGCGTCGCGTCGTGGGCCGTTCCGGCACCGGACGGGACGGCGGCTCAGGCCGCGTGGCGCTGTATGACGGGGACCCGCATCGGGCGCGAAGCCGGACCCCCGACGTGCGAGAACGGCTGGGTGCGCCAGTCGAGACCCTGAGGGAGCGTCAGGAGCAGGGCGGTGTCCTGCTCCTGGGGCGTCGTGGACTCGTCCGCCGGCCGCGCGTCGTCGGCGCTGCGGCCCGTACCGACGCAGACCGTCAGTCCGAACGGGTTCCACGGCGTGGCGCACAGCGCGTGCTCCGGCAGGACCTCCTCGTCCGCCAGCAGGGCGATGGGCTGAGCACAGTCCGGGCACACGACCCGGTACATCTCGAAGGTGTCGTACGCGTCGAGTTCGTCGTCGAGCGCGTCGGGATCGACGTACTCCGGGACGAGTTCGACGACCGGCTGCTGCCGCTTGGGCGTGCTGCGACCAGGACGCTTAAGGCTCTGCATGGGTTCTCCCCCTCGGGCTGGGTCGTGAAGGCACTGCGACCTCGACCACAGCAAGCACTTCCCGTCCCCCATCGGGGGTAATCGCGAGAGCATCACGGAGACTGTCCGAAGGCTGTGGTGTTCGTCACATGTCGACCGCAGGTGCCCCCTGCTACGGCTTCGTCCTCTCCCGCCCCGCCCGGGACGGGCGCCCGGCGCATCACGAACCGGCCATGACCTGGACAGCTCGGGTATCCGACGAGATCGACGGCACTGTAGGTTCTTGCGCCATGGAGGAGCTGGACCGACAGATCGTGCAGCTGCTCGTCAAGGACGGGCGGATGAGCTACACAGACCTGGGCAAGGCCACGGGCCTGTCCACATCGGCCGTGCACCAGCGGGTGCGCAGACTGGAACAGCGTGGCGTCATCCGCGGTTACGCCGCGGTCGTCGACCCCGATGCCGTCGGTCTGCCCATGACCGCCTTCATCTCGGTCAAACCGTTCGACCCCAGCGCCCCCGACGACATCGCGGACCGGCTTGCCGGCGTGCCCGAGATCGAGGCCTGCCACAGCGTCGCGGGCGACGAGAACTACATCCTCAAGGTACGGGTGGCCGCCCCGCACCAACTGGAGGAACTGCTGGCGCGCGTGCGCTCGCTCGCGGGCGTCTCCACCCGGACGACCGTGGTCCTGTCCACGCCGTACGAGGCCCGTCCGCCACGCGTCTGACACCGTCACCCGCGCGGGAGCGCTCGGAGTGCGCGGGCGTACAGGGCGCACCCAGTGCGTGAACAGCGGCCCTGGGTGCGGGCCGGACCCTTTGAGGAGCGAGACTGTGGGTCATGAGTGAACGCACCGCCCCGCAGTCCGCGGGCCCGCAGCACACGGACCCGCCGCGTACCGTCCTGCTCCGCCGCGGAGAGGTCCACAGCCCCGCCGACCCCTTCGCCACCGCGATGGTCGTCGAGGGCGGCCAGGTGGCCTGGGTCGGTTCCGAGGGTGCCGCCGACTCCTTCGCGGACGGGGTGGACGAGGTGATCGACCTCGACGGGGCACTGGTCACCCCGGCGTTCACCGACGCTCATGTGCACACCACGGCCACCGGACTGGCGCTCACCGGCCTCGACCTGTCCGAGGCGCCCTCACTGGAGGCCGCGCTGGCCCGGGTACGGGAGTTCGCCGCCGCCCGCCCGGCCGACAGGGTCCTGCTGGGGCACGGCTGGGACACCGCCCGCTGGCCCGGCGGCCGTCCACCGACCCGCGCCGAACTCGACGCAGCCACCGGCGGGCGCCCTCTCTACCTCAGCCGGATCGACGTCCACTCCGCGGTCGTCAGCACCGCGCTGCTCGACCTCGTCGACCGCGAGGACGCCGGCGAGGACGGACCGCTCACCGGCGACGCCCATCACGCCGTACGCGCCGCCGCGCTGGATGCCGTCACGCCCGCCCAGCGCACCGAGGCCCAGCGCGCCGCGCTGGCGCACGCCGCCTCGCTCGGCATCGGCACCGTCCACGAGTGCGGCGGCCCGGAGATCTCCTCCGAGGAGGACTTCACCGGCCTGCTGCGGCTTGCCGCCGAGGGATCCGGCCCGCGCGTCGTCGGCTACTGGGCCGAGCGGAACGTCGCCAAGGCGCGCGAACTGGGCGCGGCCGGTGCCGCGGGCGACCTGTTCGCCGACGGTGCCCTCGGCTCGCACACCGCCTGCCTGCACGCCCCGTACGCCGATGCCGGCCACACCGGCACCGCCCATCTGGACGCCGCCACGATCGCCGCCCATGTCGTCGACTGCACCGAGGCGGGCCTTCAGGCGGGCTTCCACGCCATCGGCGACGCCGCCGTCGCAGCGGTGACCGAGGGCGTGCGCGCCGCCGCCGAGAAGGCCGGCCTCGACCGCATCCGGGCCGCCCGGCACCGCGTCGAACACGCCGAAATGCTCGTCCCCCGGACCATCGCCGCCTTCGCCGAACTGGGCCTGACCGCCTCCGTCCAACCCGCCTTCGACGCCCTGTGGGGCGGCGAGGACGGCATGTACGCCCGGCGCCTGGGCGCGGAGCGGGCCCGCACCCTGAACCCCTTCGCGGCCCTGCTGCGTGCCGGTGTCCCGCTCGCCTTCGGCTCCGACAGCCCGGTCACCCCCCTCGACCCGTGGGGCACGGTGCGGGCCGCCGCCTTCCACCGCACGCCGGAGCACCGCGTCTCCGTGCGGGCCGCGTTCACCGCACACACGCGCGGCGGCTGGCGGGCGATCGGACGCGACGACGCGGGCGTTCTGGTGCCGGGCGCGCCCGCCGACTACGCGGTCTGGCACACCGGCGCTCTCGTGGTGCAGGCGCCCGACGACCGGGTGGCGCGCTGGTCCACCGACCCCCGCTCCGGCACCCCCGGCCTGCCGGACCTGACCCCGGGCGGTGACCTGCCCGTCTGCCGGCGCACGGTGGTCGGCGGACGCGCGATCTTCGTACGGCCGGGCGAGTGATCTACGCGGGCCGCCCGGTGACGAGGCTGTGGCGCGCCCGCGTCGCGCGACCTGCGCATCCTCCCGCTGGCCAGGTATGAAAATCGCATTGCGTAGATCGAGCGGATGTTGACAGGCGGCGGGGGGCCGGTAGGTTCGGCCGGGTCCACCACCGGACGCCCGACCGGGGACTTCCGCCCACTCGTGGCAGCGCCGCTGGGTCAGGGACGGTGTGCCGCACGGTTCACCGCCACTGGGAGCCAGGCTCAGCGACGGCGCGGCACCGAGGGAACGTTCCGGCGGGTGGGTCGGGAGGTGTGACCCGGGTGGGGCCCGGTCGCTCAGTAGACAACGGCTTCAGGTCGACTCGCAGCCAGCGGGTCCCAGGTCGGCCCGAAGGGTGCCGGGCCCCCATCCGATGCACGCGAAAGGGCGCACTGCTGTCCGATCCTCGGGTGACGACAGCACGATATGAACGTCCCTTCACGCATCGTCGACGGCTGTGACCACTATGGTGGGACCCTGCACAGGAGATGAAGGGGCTGCAGTGAACGACGGCGACGGCACCCGCGCGACGGAGGCCCAGGGAAGGACCTTCGGCCCGCTCGGCAAAACCCTGGTGATCATCCCGACCTACAACGAGGCGGAGAACATCGAGGCGATCGTCGGCCGGGTGCGCAGGGCCGTCCCAGAGGCGGACGTTCTCGTGGCCGACGACAACAGCCCCGACGGCACCGGCACGCTCGCCGACGACCTGGCCGCCGCGGACGGCCAGGTCCAGGTGCTGCACCGCAAGGGCAAGGAAGGCCTGGGCGCCGCTTACCTCGCGGGCTTCCGCTGGGGTGCGGAGCACGGCTACGGCGTACTCGTCGAGATGGACGCCGACGGCTCCCACCAGCCCGAGGAACTGCCCCGTCTGCTCACCGCGCTCAAGGGCGCCGACCTGGTGCTCGGTTCGCGCTGGGTGCCCGGTGGCCGGGTGGTCAACTGGCCGAAGTCCCGTGAGTACATCTCGCGCGGCGGCAGCCTCTACTCGCGCGTGGCGCTCGATCTGCCGCTGCGTGACATCACCGGCGGCTTCCGCGCGTTCCGTCGCGAGGCCCTGGAGGGCCTCGGGCTGGACGAGGTGGCTTCCCAGGGCTACTGCTTCCAGGTCGACCTCGCCCGTCGCGCGGTCAAGGCCGGCTACCACGTCGTCGAGGTGCCCATCACCTTCGTCGAGCGGGAACACGGCGATTCGAAGATGAGCCGGGACATCCTCGTCGAGGCACTGTGGCGGGTCACGGCGTGGGGCGTGGGGGAGCGGGTGGGCAAGGTCCTCGGCCGCGAGGACGACAAGCGGGCCGGGCAGCCGAAGCAGAGCGAGCGGACCGAGCAGGCCGCAGAGCCGGCGGAGGCGGCGGAGGCGGAGCGGTCCGGACACACGGAACAGGTCAAGTCGTAGGCCGGCCTGCCGTTCGGATCGTCCCGGTGCCACATGTTCCTGGTGGCCCGCTGTTGCAGAGGTACCGCTTATCCCGAACTGAGCCGGGGTTCGGCACACTGGGACCATGACGACTGGCGCTCAGACACCGAATCCCGTCCGGCCCCGACGCTCCCGGCTGCGCACTTTCCTGCCGCTCGGCGTCGCCGTGTGGCTGGTGCTGGAGATCTGGCTGCTCACGGTCGTCGCCGGGGCGTCCAGCGGACTGGTGGTCCTGCTGGCGCTGCTGGCCGGTCTGGTTCTCGGCTCGGTGGTCATCAAGCGGGCCGGCCGACGCGCCTTCAAGAACCTCACCGAGACGCTGCAACAGCAGCAGAGCGGCGTGCCGGCCGAGCCCCGGCCGAACAGCGAGGGCAACGGCCTGATGATGCTGGGCGGACTGCTGCTGATCATCCCCGGTCCGGTCTCCGACGCGGTCGGCCTGCTCCTGCTGGTGCCCCCGGTCCAGAAGGCCGTGAGCCGCTATGCCGAGCGCACCCTCGAGCGCAAGATCCGCGAGGCCACCCGGGGCTCCCTGGGGGATGCCTTCCAGCAGGCGCGTATGCACCGGCCCGACGGAAAGGTGGTCCAGGGCGAGGTGATCCGGGAGGAGCCCGGGGCCACGCCGGGCGACTTCCCGCAGGAGCCCCGCCCGCCGCTCTCCCGCTGAGAACGGCGGGCGGCGCCGCGGAGGCCCTGTGTCTTATACACAAATCCGAGCCCACCAGACCCAGTAGTATATGGGGTTGCGTGGTCATGTTGTATAC
>NZ_JBHXQZ010000143.1:0-5907 GCF_042717095.1 Streptomyces sp. NPDC058632
TGGTACGTCAGATACGGCACGCCCTGGCTGCGGGACGTGACGATCATGGTGTGGTCCTTCGAGCCGTCCTTGTCGAAGTCGATCTGGAGCACGTCGCCGACGTCCATCTGGTGGACGTTGGCGAGGCTGGTCGTCCGCTTCGAGTTCTGGGCGAACCAGGACCACTCGTTGACGCCGACGAACGAGTGCGACTGGATGTCGGCGTTGCCGAACCACCGGGTGTAGTCGTACACGTAGCCGGGGACGTGCTTCCAGCCGCCCTCCTTCAGGGCCTGGCTGACGAAGTTGGTGCAGTCGCCGCCCGCGCCCGCCCCGTTGAAGTTCGGGTAGGCCGAGTTGTAGTCGGACCAGTACCGCTTGGCGTAGTCGGCCATCGCCTTGTAGTCCAGGCCACTGGCGGTGAGGTCCTTCGGGTTCGCCTAGCCGGGGTACGCGATCGAGGCCTTGGTACCGCCGCCTCTTCGTGCTGCCCGCGCGTGCACAGCCTGGAACCTCCTCGCCTGGCTACCGATGGGCATGTCCAGCGTGAGCCCGGTCATGATGAGCGCCGCGACCCGGGGTTCGTACGCCCTGGTCGGCACGGTCGTGGCGACCGGACTCGCGGTGACCTCGGTGGTCGCCGCCTCGGCCCGTATCCCGCTCACCTCGGTCACTGTGCCCTTCACCGAACTGGGCACCCGCGCGGTACACCTGTTGGTACGGAAACTGTCCGGCACCCCTATACCACAGACCACCCTGCTACCGCCCCACCCAACCGAACGCACCAGCACCGCACCACGCACGGAAGCACGAACAGAAACGTGACGGCAGCACCACCGCCCCTCTCATCAACCGCACCCGACGCCGCTGGACGGGCGGAGACACCAAACGCCTCGTGGAGCATCGGTAGAACCAGGACGAGCGTCCCGGCACAACGCGGTGAAGCAGAAAGCTCCTGGAAGGGCCGGACGAGTCAGGCCGGAACCCTCACCCTTCAGGGCGAGGAGCACGTCAAGGAGAACCCCTTCTTCCGTCGGTGGCCGTCGTGCCCTGGAGCTCGCTGATGCGGCCCCTCCTCAGACAGACGGGCGCGCTTCCCTCACCCTCAGCCTCCGTACGAGCCGGCCGAGCAGCACCGCGTTCAACAGCCCGGACAGGGCCGCACCGGCGGAGAAGATCAACGGGCTCAGCCAGGCGAGCGAGGAGGCCCACTCGACAGGTGACGCCACGAGAAGGGCGACGATGCTGAGCGGCGCCGTGGTCATGAGCGGCCAGATGCCTGCGAACCCCGGATCCGGCAGCAGATACGCGGCATACAGGAAGAACCCGAGCGACGCCGCGACCACGACGAGATACCCGCGCGCGAGCCAGTTGTCCACCGCAGGTGCCAGCAGGGCTCGAGTCCTTTGCGAGCGAGGGCTTGCAGGGCGCGCCGTATCGGCTCTCTCCCGCTCGGAGGTGGTCGAGACACGCGGGAAGGACTCACGCAGGTTGGGAGGCGCAACGATCGTGGATCTCCTGATGAGGACGCCGAGCACGGCGGCGTTCACGAAGGCGCACAGGAGAAGCCATACGATCCAAAAGCCAATGGCTACTGCCTGGACCTCCCCGCCACCCTCAGTTCCCGGGCCGAAGGGGAAGGCGATGGCCAGGAAGGAGAGAGGTGCCGTGAGCAGGAGGGAGCTCGAAGCGACGTCGCTTTCCGGAAAGAGGAGCATGGCAAGGAGGGAGAGGGCAAAAGCAGCTAGATAGCCCCTGGCGAGCCAGCTGCCGGTGGCAAGCGCCAAGAGCCGTCGCATACGTGGAAAACGGCGCGGGTGGGAGGCATTCGGCATCACGGGGCCTTCTGGTCGGTCCGAGGGCGGATGCTCTCAACGGTGGACCGAGGAGCCTGTTCAGGCATGAGTACAAGTACTTATACCTGCATAGAATTTTCAGCAAGTGAGTGCTCTGCCACGCGCACTGCCTCATGGGGGATCAACATTAGTCGGCTTTGGTGCGGGCAGTGCAGGACGACCGCGTCCGGCGCGAAGTGGCGAAGCGGAACAGTGGCCACGGAGCAGCGAACACCAGGACAAACACCGCGAGCGTAAGCCCGTCGCCCGACATGACAATCACCCAGACGATCCAGGCGGTTATTGCCGCCAGCGTGATGGCCATGCCCCAGAAGACGGCTCTGAACGCTAGCCGGGCGGGCCTCAATCTGCCCTACATGCTAGGAATGATTCCCATTTAGCTACCTTTTGCCGTATTTCAGTGCTAGTAATTTGTCATGTACGACTCAAACAGTCATGGTCACATCAACACGCAGCCACGATTCACACTTCGCGGGCACGAATGATGAATGCCGTAAGAAGCGGGCAGCAGGGCGAGTGCCTCCATCGCGGCCCCGACCTTAAGCAGGTTCGCGCGCCGCCCGCGAACACAGAACCTCCTCCGCCCGCACCGGCCGACGATCTTTCGCCACTGCAACCAATCGGAGACCTCGCCCCCCTCACACACCCTTGCGAAAACCTCCACAAGAGAATTACCTTACCTGACGAGCTTTCAAATGATCTTCACAAGGGGGTACTTGTGCGCAAAACTGCGCTGTCCGTGGCTGCCGTGGTCAGCCTCTCGCTGCTGCTTCCGCAGCAGCAGGCGTTAGCGGCAGAAGCTGTCGACCAACCGCTGGCTGAAGGAACGATTCAAGATGTCGGCCCCGGTATATACCTCTCCGAGACCCAGTCCTTCGAGGTCACTGAGACCGATGTACCCAGCGTTCTCATCAACCGACGGCACTCGGTGAGAGCTCAGGCCGACGGTGTCGCCTCGCCTGAGGACGCCCCGGACACCCGTGTCGACATGGGGGTCTTCGGCCCCAGCTGGGAAGCCGAGTTCGTGGGAGGCCAGCTCAACCGGAAACTGGAACAGCAGGGCGACACCATCCTGGTGACCGATCTCGGTGTGAACGAGACGCTCCAATACAGGCTCAAGTCCAGCGTCGACTATCCCAGTGGTGGCGGCGTAAAGAAGTACGTGACCGCGGACGGGTCCCAGATCACCGAGACCTCTAGGTGGAACGATGCAACGGAGGCCTTGGAGAACTCCGTCGTCGAGGTCATAGGCGTGGACCTCTCCACGACGGTGGAAGGCGACGACGCTTTCACTGACGCGTCCGGCCGGCCTATCCCGGCAGCGGACCTCAAGCCCACTTACGAGTGGGAGCAGGACGGCTTCGGCGCCGACACCTGGCGTGTCACTGGCATCGGCAGCAACATGTATGCCACCGCTGTCGATTATGACACTCAGGGGCGCGTCGCCGAGATCACGAACCCGGCCTTCGGGGACAAACTTGAGACGGCCACCACGATCACCTACGCGACCGCGACCACTGCCACGTCCGCCTCTGTCGGCGACTACGTGGGCCAGGTCAAGGAAATCACCGTGACAGAGGGCGCCACCACGCAGACCCTCGCCCAGTACGCGTACGACTCCTCTGGTCTGCTGCGCGCCGTGACCGACCCGACCGAGTCCAGTGAGCCGGAGGCCACGTACGACTACGACGCCACCGACCGGCTGTCCGACCTCACCTCGCCGACCAACGGCAACTGGCACCTCGACTTCTCGGTCGGGTCCGCCCTGCCGAACGCGACCTCCACCGGCGGGGACGTGCCGGCCCCGGGCGCTCCGGTCGAGGGCGACGCGCCAAGCCCGGACTTCACCCTCACCGACCCACCGGCCCCCTCTGAGTTCCTCGGCGACGAGATCTCGGGTCCGCAGTCGTACCCGTCGCGCTGCAACACCGCGACGAGCTGGATGTACTACACGAAGTCCGGCTGCACCACCAAGGTGGCGCACTACGGCTGGCACTCCCCGTCGTGGAAGAAGCTGCCGAACGGCACCAAAGTGCGCGGCATCAACCATGACCACTGCACCAGCGCTCCGGACAAGCCGCTCGGCTACGACTTCCGCCCCGCCTGCGACCAGCACGACTACGGCTATGGCACCATCGGCAACTCGTACAAGGGCTACTCCAAGTACCTGTCCCGCAACAAGGGCCTCAACGTGGACGGTGTCTTCTGGACCTCGCTCTACACCAAGACCTGCAACGGCTACTTCTTCAAGAGCGTCTGCCGCTCCACCGCCAATCTGTACTTCGCGGCGGTAGCAGCGGTCGGCCGAGCGAAGAACGGCGCGAAGGCGACTTGATCCTCAAGCTCACTTTCTGACAAGCCACGCGACTCGGGCACGAAGGCCGGAGGGCGGTGCGTCTCACCATCCGGCCTTCGGCTTCACGTCCATTCCCGCGGGCGTCAGCATGCCCGTACTTCTGACGGAGAAAAAGTGAAGAGACCAATAAGGTCTGCGGTCATCATGGCAGTGATCACCGTGTCTCTCGGTGCGGTACCCGCCCACGCGGCCGCGCCTCTGAGTACTACCGCAGCAGCCAGAACGACGAGCGACCCGATCGACCCGCCGCTGTACGACGAAACCGCCGACGGCGGCACCATCCGCGTCAATGTCGTCACCGAGAACCGCACCGACCTGGCTGGCGCGGCAGAAGCCGGTGACACGCTGCAGTCCTTCAAGACCCTGCCGGTGATCACCCTCAGGGTTGACAGAGGCGGTCTGGACGAACTGGCCGCCCAGCCGGGCGTAGTCAGCGTCACCGAAGATGTACCGGTACCGCCGACCCTGGACGAGAGCGTCCCCCTCATCGGCGGTACCCAGGCCGCCACAGCGGGCATGACTGGGGCGGGCAGCGCGATCGCCGTCCTGGACACCGGCGTCGCCACCGGGCATCCGTTCCTGCAGGACCGGATTATCGCCGAGGCGTGCTTCTCACCGATCGACACCGAGTACTCCGCGACCAGCCTTTGCCCGAACGACACCGCGGCGCAGGAGGGCCCCGGCACCGCAGACTCCGAGACCGGAGCATGCGTGACCATCGCCGCCTGTTCCCATGGAACCCACGTGGCCGGTATCGCCGCGGGTGACGGCACCGGCATCGCCAGAGCTCCCGCGCGGGGGGTCGCCCCCGGCGCCGATATCGTCGCCATCCAAATCTTCAGCAAATTCACCTCTGAGGACTTCTGCGGTCCCGGTGCCGCACCCTGTGTGCTCAGCTTCACCAGCGCCCAGATTGCGGCGCTGGAGAAGGTACTGCAGCTCCATCAGTCCGGAACTCCGGTGGTCGCGGCAAACTTGAGCCTCGGTAGCGGACGGTACGCTGCTGCCTGCGATACGGACCCGCGCAAACTTGCCATCGACAACTTGTTCAACGTTGGTGTCGCCACTGTGATCGCGTCCGGGAACAACGGCTACGGCGACGCGGTCAGCGCACCCGCCTGTGTCTCCTCCGCCACCGCAGTCGGCTCCACGACCGACAACGACCAACTGTCCTCATTCGGTAACCGGGGCATGCTACTGGACGTCCTTGCTCCCGGCACAGGCATCGTCTCCTCCGTTCCTGGCGACACCTACGCTTTGAAAAACGGCACCTCCATGGCCGCGCCACATGTGGCTGGTGGTTTCGCGATCCTCCGTGAGGCGTTCCCGACCAAGAGCATTGGAGAGCTCGAATCGCTTCTGGAGTCCACCGGGAAGGTCATCTCCTACACCGGAGCCAGCACCCCGCGTATCGACATCGGGAAGGCACTGGACGATACGATCCCCGGTCCCGACCCGGTAACAAAGCCCCGACCGTCCAAGATCGTCAACGACACGGTCCTCAGCATCCCCGACCCGGGGGTGGCCCAGTCCCCGATCTCGGTGTCCAGTGTCTCCGGTAACGCCCCGGGGGCGCTGCAGGTCTCCGTGAACGTCACGCATGAGTGGCTCGGCGAAGTGAAGATCGACCTCGTCGACCCGAACGGCAAGGCATACGCACTCAAGGCAACGAACCCGACCGACCCCGGCGGCACCTTGAATAAGACATACACGGTG
>NZ_JBHXQZ010000143.1:6006-13785 GCF_042717095.1 Streptomyces sp. NPDC058632
CAAGCACCTCCCCGGCCAACGGAACGTGGAAACTGAAGGTCGAGGACAGGTCGACCGGCGGAGTCGGCACCCTCAAATCCTGGTCCCTGACGTTCTGAAGCAAGCCTCTCGCGTCCATGGTCCCCGGCCTCGAAGCTTGACTCTCGTAGTGGTTGCCGTAACGCCCCAGTTCGAGGAATGCCATGAGCTTCAAGGTGCGGGACCATAGGGCCCGCCAGGGCACCATTTTTAGAGAGGAAGCGGAGTGTCTGCCTTCAGTTCACGCAGCAAGGCGTAATCGGTCGGGAAAACTGCTGAATTATCGGCATCAGCCTCCAAGCAGGGAAGTGGTGACACAGCGGCTGTACCCCGTCCGGCAGAACCACAGAGACGCCACCGATCACAACGGTGGCGCCCCCGCTCAATTTCACCCCTGCTGCTGCTCCCCACCGCCTGGCAGCAATTTCTCCGAGCCAGACCCTGCACCGAGCCGCACCTGGCAAGCAACCGCGGCCGTCACCACTCTGCCCAGGTCGGAGGCAGGCTTGATCAAGTTCCATAGGTGTCGAGGTTGTTGGTGATGCCCAGAAGCGGGAGTGCTCGCTCTGGTTGGTCGCGGATCGCCCGGGTGGTTTTGGCGATGTTGCCGGCTCCGAGGGTTTTCAGTAGGCCGATGGCGAGGTTGCGGAGGGACGCCATCGTGCGGGGTGCGGTCCCGGTGTGGACGGTAGATGCGTCCTCGGCGAAGGTCACGTCTCTCACATGGTGCATGGTCTCCACCGTCCAGTGGCTGCGGATCGCGGTGGCCAGGTCGGCGGGGGCGGTCTGGTGAGCGTCGAGGCTGGTGACGGCGTAGACGGTCTCGCGGCTCTCGCGTCGTCCTGTCTGCCTGCGGCAGCGGTGGACACGAATGGCCAGGCATAGGGGAAGGCGATCCCGCCGAGTTCGTCCGCGATGCCGCAGGTCTTAATCGAGCGGGACTCGCGGCGGCCGTGGCCGGTGGAGGTCGTGGTGTGCTGGACGGCGATGTCCCGCCAGGGCAGGGAGGCGAGCTGCCGGTGTGCGGTCGGCTGATTGGCCTTGATCACCGAGATGTAGTGGGCCTTCTTGGTCTCGACCAGCCAGGTGACGTTCGCCTAGACCGAGTGCAGCGCTTCGAAGGTGACGAGGGCTCCGTCCAGGTTTAGTGGCTCCAGCAGGGGCTGGAAGTGCGCGGTCTCGTTCGTCTTCGTGCCAACCTCCGCCTGGGCAAGGGTTATGGCCCGGTGGTGGGTGACCGCGGAGAGCAGGTGCCGGCGGGCGACGGTGAGACGGGCGGAGCCCTTGAGCGCCTTGCCGTCGACGGCGATCACGCGCCGCTGTCCAAACGCGGCTTGCAGGGAAGCGTCATGAAGACCGGCGAGGTAGGTGCCCGCCGCCCGGTCCAAGGCGTCACCGTCAACAGCCCCCACAACCCTCCCGATCGTGGTCCGCGAGGGAGTACGCCGCCAGCGAAGTGGGTGACGGCGGATGCCGACGGCCGCCAGGAGTGTGTCCGGGGCACGTTCCGCCCACTCGGCGATCTCGTCGAGGCTCCTGGCTCCCGAAACGGCCGCGCAGGCACAGACGATCAGGACGGCGGTCAGCGAGTACCAGCGGCCCCGCCGCCCACGCGGATCAGGTACCAGATCCAGGTAAGGACGCAGGTCGGCGACCCGGCCTGCATCGAGCGGCCCCAGCCTCACCAGCACTGCAGGGATGGGGGAAGATACAGCGGCAGGCACGGGCCACCTCATGATCGTTGAGCTTCAACACCCCAATGATCACGAAGTCCGTGCCTGCTCTGCTATGCACCCCGACCGGTCATGTCCCGGACCAGCCACACGACTCCGGAACTTGATCAAGCCCTGGGTCGAAGGAGTCATGTTCCGAGGCGCGGTCTCGTGCTCATGGAGCACGTCGAAGGACATTGATAGTCGCGGGGTCCTTTCCTAGGCACCGCCAACCTGTTCTCGACCGCATGTCCGATGCCACGTCACGGAAGCCGAGTTCTCGTCACTCCAAGCGCCCTATTCTGGATCTTGCCTCGCGTCGGGCAGGGCGCTTGCTTCCGCTTCCGTCCGGCCACAATTGCGGCTTGCGCTTGGCGGCCAGGTCCTCAGCCCAGCCGAACCAGACGATGCAGCTGCCGATGAGGGTCCAGGCGAGGATCAAGGTGAGCCAGGGGCTCTCCAGCAGCCAGGAGAAGTGCATCCACATCACGTCGAAGCTCCACAGGTTGTCCAGGAGCGTCGCGGCGGTGAGGATGCAGATGTTGTGCCACAGATAAATCGTCACAGCACGGGAGTTGAGCAGTGTGATCAGTCGGTCCCAGCGGCGCAGCCAGCCGGGCCAGTCCGTCCAGGACGGGCTGACGTGCAGGAGCAGCAGCACCGTCGCGAAGGACCAGATGGCCTGGGCCAACGGAATGGAGTCCAGGTCATAGCCCGTCTTGAAACCCTGGTCCATCGCGTGCCACATGCCAAGGAGTGCGATCAGGGGAGCGACGGACGGCACGAAGTAGCTCGGGAGCCGCTTCAGGACGCCTTCCTGCTGGGCCATGCCGAGGATCCAACAGGCACCGAAGGTGCTGAAGTCCCAGACCGCAGAGGGGAACCGCTCACCGGGCAGCTTGATGTATCCGTAGGTGAGGGCGGCGGAGAGGGCGAGGGGAAACAGGATCGTCACCCAAGGCAACCTGCGCAGTGCCTTCAGCAAGAGCGGGGAGAGCAGTACATACCAGAGGTAGGCGCGGATGTACCACAGTGGGCCCGCGAGGTCCACGGCCCAGTTCTCGCCGATGAGGCCGTGCACACCGACCAGTCCCTCGGCGTAGGGCGGATCGCTGAGCGGCAAGATCCAGTAAGTGAGGTGGAACCACCACCAGCCTGGATGCCCGTCGGCGTCGGGGCTCCAGCCTTGGAACAGCATGCCCGTCACGCCGATTGCGCCGAGCAGCCACAGGGGCGGCAGCAGGCGGCGCATACGGCCCCGCACGACTTGCAGGGCCGGGCGCTTGAGTGAACGGGCCATGAGATTGCCCGCGAGGGCGAACATGATGCCCATGGAGGGGAAGACCAGGGGCAGCCAGGCCCAGCCGGTCAGGTGGTACAGCACCACTCGAAAAAGGGCGACGGCCCGCAGGAAGTCGAAATACCGGTCACGGCCCGGCTTCTTGGTAGCGGCCGGGGCCACAGGTCCGGATGTCGACGCGGGTTCGAGCGTCGGCTCGGTCACCGGTGCCGACTCGGTCGTGTGCTGCCGCGGGACGGCGTGCGGCGCCCCCGCGGTCCCGGCAGGCTTCCCCGGGTGCGCGGTTCCGTACGGGCCGGCCGGGTCCGGCACCGGGCCCGTACCGGTCGTGTATCCGTGGGTCATGCCACGGGCCTCCGATCGTCGTCGGTCCGCGCGTTCTGGCGCGGCACCGAGCCGCCGGGCGCCTCGACGACGCCGGTGCGCCGCAGCTTCTGCCAGCGCAGGCGGCCGCCGGTGAGCGCGGTGATCCAGGACTGGAGCAGCACGACGTACATGAGCTGGCGGTAGAGGATCTGCTGCAGCGGCAGCGAGATCAGGTGGGTCATGCGTTCGCGGTCGAGCCGGAAGGCGAAGGCCGCGCAGACCGCCTGGACGGCCAGGACCCCCAGCCACGCCGTGATCGTCTTCTCGGTCGGGCCGAAGACGAGGCCGTAGAGCAGGAAGACGTCGATCAGGGGGGCCAGCAGCGGGGCCACGATCATGAACAGGGAGACGAAGGGCAGGCCCACGCGGCCGAAGCGGCCCGAGGGGCCCTTCTCGATCACGGAGCGGCGGTGCTTCCAGATGGCCTGCATGGTGCCGTACGACCAGCGGTAGCGCTGGGACCACAGCTGCTGGACCGTCTCCGGGGCCTCGGTCCAGGCACGGGCGTTCTCCGCGTAGACCACGCGCCAGCCGGCGCGGTGCAGCGCCATGGTGACGTCGGTGTCCTCGGCGAGCGTGTCGTCGCTCATGCCGCCGATCGGAACCAGTGCCGAGCGGCGGAAGGCGCCGACGGCCCCCGGGATCGTCGGCATGCAGCCGAGGACGTCGTACATGCGGCGGTCCAGGTTGAAGCCCATCACGTACTCGATGTGCTGCCAGGCGCCGATGAGGCTGTCCTTGTTGCCGACCTTCGCGTTGCCCGCCACGGCTCCCACCCCCGGGTCGCCGAAGGGCTGGACGAGTTCGCGGACGGTGGACGGCTCGAAGACCGTGTCGCCGTCCATCATCACGACGATGTCGTACCGGGCGTTGGCCAGGCCCCGGTTGAGGGCGGCCGGTTTGCCCGCGTTGAGCTGGCGGATCACCCGGACGTTGGGCAGGCCCATGGCCTCGACGATGCGGGCCGTGCCGTCGTTGGAACCGTCGTCGATGACCAGCACCTCGATGGGGTGGTCGCTGTCCATCAGGGAACGGACGGTGTTCTCGATGCACTTGGCCTCGTTGTAGGCCGGGACCAGCACCGTCACCGGCTCGGTGACCGGCGGGCCCCAGCTGAAGCCCTTGCGGCGGACCCGGCGGGCGTGGATGCCGGAGAGCAGGAGCATCAGCACGAAGCGGGCGATGACCAGGGTGCCGATGACCGCCAGGCCCACCACCAGGCCGCTGGTGATCTTCTCCGAGGCCTGGACCAGGAAGACCCACGCCTTGCCCTTCCACAGTTCGGCGCCGGTCACCGGGCTCATCGCGCTGGGCGCGTCCAGGGCCTCGGTGAGGTTGTCGAACTCGTAGCCCCGCTCCTTCAGGTCGGGCAGGAACCGGTCCAGCGCCGCGACGGTCTGGCTGCGGTCGCCGCCGGAGTCGTGCATCAGGACGATGGCGCCCTCGCCGTCCTCGGGCGTGGCACGGCGGATGATCTCGTCGACGCCGGGCCGCTGCCAGTCCTCGCTGTCGGTGTTGTTGACGACGGTGATGTATCCGAGGCTGCCGATGTACTCGGTGACCGGCCAGGACTTGTTGTCCATGGCGGCGGAGAAGGACGAGTACGGCGGGCGGAAGAGCGAGGTGCGCACCCCGGCGGCGCCGGTGAGCGCCAGTTGGTTCTGCGACAGCTCCCAGTCGATGCGCTTCTTGGACTGGAGGGAGAGGTCGGGATGGTTGAAGGTGTGCAGGCCGAGCTCGTGGCCCTCGTCGACCATGCGCTGGACGAGGTCCGGGTGGCGGGAGGCCATGGTGCCGGTGACGAAGAAGACCGCGTGCGCGTCGTGCTTCTTCAGCACGTCCAGCACGCGCGGTGTCCAGACCGGGTCCGGTCCGTCGTCGAAGGTGAGGACCAGCCGGCGGTCGGGCACGCTCAGGGTCTCGGCGCGCCCCTGCCGGGCGTCGATGACCGGGCCGCCCCCGAGGATCTTCTCCGGCACCCGGTCGGTGGGGGCGGGCGCCTGGACGCGGTGGTCGGCGAGGATCTCGCTGTGCGTGTATCCGCGCAGCATGAGCATCGCCGCCAGGGCGACGAGGACGAGCAGCGGAAGCAGCAGGCGCAGGGGCAGACGGCGACGCCGGGAGCCGCCTCGGGCTCTGGTCGCGGGCCCGGGGCGGCGGGAGTGGGAGGCCATCAGAGAACGTGCTCCGGGGACGGTGCGGCGGGCGCGGTGGACGAATCGGGCTGTGCGGCGGAGGTTTCGGCGGCCACGGCCGGCGGCTCGGCGGGCGCCCGGGCAACGGTGTCGACGCCGGCCGGTTCCTCGTCGCCGGGGTCCTCCCCGGCGGGGGGCGTGCTCGGATCGGTGCCGGTGCCGCCGGACGAGGCCGGCGGGTCGGCGGTTTCCGTCTCGGCCGGGGGCTCGGCCGGCTCGGTCGTGGCGGAGCCACCGGTGCCGGTGCCCGGCTTCGGGGCGGTCCCGGTCGGCGTCGACGACGGCTCGGCGATCTCGCCGGACTCGGTCTCGGGGGTCGCCACGCCGCCCGCGGGGACACCGGCGTCGGGCGAGGCAGGGGCGTCGGGGTCGCCCGCGGTCGGCTCGGTGCCCGGGGCCGGTTCGGCGCTGGGCGACGCGTCCGGCTCGGCGGGCTCGGCGGGCTGCGGCGAGGTCTCGACCTTCCCTGCGGGCTGCTCCTGCTCCTGGCCGGGCACGGGCATCCAGGGGGCGCTGGAGTTGCCGGACATCAGCGTGGCGACGATCACGACGGCGTACCCGGCGCAGGCCAGGCCGACGGCCAGGCCGATCCGGCGGTAGAGGCGGCTGCGACGGCCCGACTCGTCGACGAACACGGGTCCGTCCGCTGCGTCGCGGTCCGCACCGCTGCGGTGCTTGCCTTGCGTTGCCCGCAGCACGCCGTCGCCGAACTGCACGGCGTCGAGCTGGACCGTCACCTCGTGCGGGTCGTGCGTGTGCTCGGTCGCATCGGCGTCCGCGGCTGCTCCTGCGGCGGGCACCGGCCTGGTGGGCGCGGGGGCGGCGGGGGCGAGCACGGTCGCCTCGGCTCCCTCCTGCCAGGGGTCGCGCAGGGGGGTGCGGGGCGGCCGGGGCGTCGCGGAGGTCTGGGCGGGGAGGCGTGCGGTGAAGCCGGTGTCACCGGTGGAGCCGGCGAAGGGGGATGCGGGGGTGGTACGGGGCCTGATGCGCAGGGCCCTGGTCTCTTCGGGGTCCTCGAAGGTCCTCGGGGGCGTCGGGGCGGCCCGGTCCGGCCCGCGCTGTGCGGGCGTCCTGCTCGTGCCGCCCGGTGGGGGCGTTGCGCTCATCGTGGTCGTCGTGGCCTTCGCGTCGTCCGGGGCAACCCGGTCCTCCAGGTCGTCCGGGTCGGCCGCGTGGGGTGCGCCGGGGGTTCTCTTCACCGCGGTGACGTCGTTCGCCCCGGCGGCACGGGCGGTGCGGCCGGGCACGTCCCGGGAGAACCACGTCCCCCGGTCGGTGGCAGAACCGCCGGAGGCGGGCCGGGCGTCCCCGCTCGGGGCGGCTTCGGCCTCGGACCGTTCAGGTTGGGCGTCTTCTCGCCACTTCTCCACGCGCACGCTCTTTCCCCACGGGACTGTTCCGGGTGCGTACGGCCTGGGCATGCGCCGCCGGACATGGACCCCCACCCGCTCCGAACGCCCCGTTTATCACACTGTGCTCGAGCGTCGAATGTAGCGCACGCGGAGGTCTCGTGTTCCTCGGGTGGGGATTCGTGTCAGGCATGAGACATCACGGACAGGTGTGAGACATCACGGGGACCTCATGACATCGGGATCTCTGTCCGAAACCCGCTCCTTCGCGGGCCGCCGCAACCAGCCCCCTTCGGCGGTGATTCCGGCTGCCGCACTACGAAGTCCCTGCAGATCGGGGCGAACAAGCCCTTTTCGCCGCACAAGTGACACGGGGGGCAGGGGAACGGGGTCGACCGGCGGGCGCAGCACCATCGAGGGCGGCGGCGGGAAGTCCACCACGGCGAGGACCGGGTTCCCCGTGCGGGCCATGCCCCGCTGGGACTTCTCCTCCCGACGGCCGGGGGCGCGGGCGGCGCGACGTCGATGCCCCGCCCCTCGAACAGCAGCCCCGCGAGGTCGGTCCACTCCGGTGTGAGCGGATCGCCCGCCCCGGCGTACTGGAGTTCCCCCTGTTGACGGGCGCGCCCGACGCGAACGGCGGCTCCATCCCCGACGTGTGGACCGTGCGGTCCGACCGATCCGTGCGGTCCGACCGATCCGTGCGGTTCTGCGCGGACGGCCGGACCGTCCCGTCGGGGTCCGGCACGGAGATCATCGCTCCGGCGAGCCGCTGGAGGACACGCATCGCCATCGGGTGAGCCGCACGGCTCCCCACAGGAGCGGCCGAGGACCGTCGG
>NZ_JBHXQZ010000144.1:0-13693 GCF_042717095.1 Streptomyces sp. NPDC058632
CCCGGCGGGGAAGAGCCCGGTGGCGAGGAGCCCGGCGGGGAAGAGCCCGGTGGCGAGGAGCCCGGCGGGGAAGAGCCCGGTGGCGAGGAGCCCGGCGGGGAAGAGCCCGGTGGCGAGGAGCCCGGCGGGGAAGAGCCCGGTGGCGAGGAGCCCGGCGGGGAAGAGCCCGGTGGCGAGGAGCCCGGTGGGGAAGAGCCCGGCGAGCCGAACGAGCCCGCCGAGCCGAACGAGCCCACCGAGGACCCGACCACCCCGGGTGGCGGTAATGGCGGCGGCAACGGCAACGCTGCCGACCCGGCCGGCGGTTCCGGCGTCTCCGCCCAGGAGGAGGGCTCCTCGGCCCTCACCGACACGGGCGACGAGCCCGCCACGTCGGCCCAGGGCAGTGGCAAGGAGCTCGCCGAGACCGGTGCCGCCGAGATGACCTTCCTGGTGATCGGCGCCGCCACGATGATCGCCGGCGGCATCGGCTTCCGCGTGCTGCCGCGTCTCATGGGCAACCGCTCGGGCGCCACCGCCTGACGGTGACGGTGTGCGTACGTACCGTACGCACGGCAGGACAGAAGTCGAGGGGCCCGGAGCGGCGAATGCGCTCCGGGCCCCTCGGCCGTCCGTGTCGTGCGCCGTCAGGCGGTCTGGTGGGCGAGCAGCGCCAGCGCCG
This sequence comes from Streptomyces sp. NPDC058632, assembly GCF_042717095.1. NCBI lineage: Bacteria > Bacillati > Actinomycetota > Actinomycetes > Kitasatosporales > Streptomycetaceae > Streptomyces > Streptomyces sp. NPDC058632. The sequence goes on from NZ_JBHXQZ010000144.1 coordinate 662, forward strand.
CGACCAGTACCACCAGCAGCGCGATCAGTGCCGTCGGGTTCAGACCCGCGAAGAAGTTCACCTGCTGCAGCCGCTCGCGGTTCGCGCGGCACACCGGGCACCGGCCCTCGCTCACGGGTGCGGCGCAGTTGGCGCACACCAGCCGGTCGTACGTCATGCGCTCGCCCTCCTCGCGCCGGTTCCGGTCAGTACAACGCCCGCGACGACGCGAACGTTCCCCTCCCACTGTGCCAGGTTCCGCGGGAATCGGCGCGGCCCTCCGTATCCTGCCCCGCCCCCGCCCCGCCCGTCCCCTGCTCGCCTCCGGTGCTCGCCTCCGGCGCACCGGGCGGGCGTACATCCGGCATATAGCGCACAAGTGTCGCGCAACCCCGGCCGGTGACTGCGGGCGGCCTTCCGGTTCGCGTAAGGTCACGCACATCTACCCCCGGCGACCCGTGGTGCACCAGTGATCCGATTCGACAACGTCTCCAAGGCCTACCCCAAACAGAACCGTCCAGCCCTCCGGGATGTCACCCTGGAGGTCGAGAAGGGCGAGTTCGTGTTCCTCGTGGGGTCCTCGGGCTCCGGCAAGTCCACCTTCCTGCGGCTGATCCTCCGCGAGGAGCGGGCCAGCCACGGGCAGGTGCACGTCCTGGGCAAGGACCTCGCGCGCGTCTCCAACTGGAAGGTGCCGCAGGTCCGGCGCCAGCTGGGGACGGTCTTCCAGGACTTCCGTCTGCTGCCCAACAAGACGGTCGCCGAGAACGTCGCCTTCGCGCAGGAGGTCATCGGCAAGTCCCGTGGTGAGATCCGCAAGTCCGTGCCGCAGGTGCTCGACCTCGTCGGGCTCGGCGGCAAGGAGGGCCGGATGCCCGGTGAGCTCTCCGGCGGTGAGCAGCAGCGCGTCGCCATCGCGCGGGCCTTCGTCAACCGGCCCAAGCTGCTCATCTGCGACGAGCCCACCGGCAACCTCGACCCGCAGACCTCGGTGGGCATCATGAAGCTGCTCGACCGGATCAACCGGACGGGCACCACCGTGGTGATGGCGACGCACGACCAGAACATCGTGGACCAGATGCGCAAGCGCGTCATCGAGCTGGAGAAGGGCCGCCTCGTCCGTGACCAGGCGCGCGGCGTCTACGGCTACCAGCACTGACGAGGAACGGAAAGGCTTAACCCCACGCCATGCGCGCCCAGTTCGTTCTGTCGGAGATCGGTGTCGGTCTCCGCCGCAATCTGACGATGACCTTCGCCGTCGTCGTCTCCGTCGCCCTGTCGCTCGCCCTGTTCGGTGCCTCGCTCCTGATGAGCGACCAGGTCACCAGCATGAAGGGCTACTGGTACGACAAGGTCAACGTCTCCATCTTCCTGTGCAACAAGAGTGACGCCGAGTCCGACCCCAACTGCGCCAAGGGGGCGGTGACCGAGGACCAGAAGGGGCAGATCAAGGGCGACCTGGAGAAGATGTCGGTCGTCGACTCGGTCACCTACGAGTCCCAGGACGCGGCGTACAAGCACTACAAGGAGCAGTTCGGCGACTCCCCGCTGGCCAGCTCCCTCACGCCGGACCAGATGCAGGAGTCGTACCGCATCAAGCTCAAGGACCCCGAGAAGTACGAGGTCGTCGCGACCGCCTTCGACGGGCGGGACGGGGTGCAGTCCGTGCAGGACCAGAAGGGCATCCTGGACAACCTCTTCGGGCTGCTGAACGGCATGAACTGGGCGGCCCGCGCGGTGATGGCCCTCATGCTGGTCGTCGCCCTCATGCTGATCGTCAACACGGTGCGCGTCTCGGCGTTCAGCCGCCGGCGCGAAACCGGGATCATGCGGCTGGTCGGCGCCTCGGGCTTCTACATCCAGGCGCCGTTCATCGCCGAGGCCGCGGTCGCCGGACTCATCGGCGGCACCCTCGCCTGCGGATTCCTGCTGGTCGGCCGGTACTTCATCATCGACAACGGACTGGCGCTGTCGGAGAAGCTGAACCTGATCAACTTCATCGGCTGGGACGCGGTGCTGACGAAGCTTCCGCTGATTCTCGCCACCAGTCTGCTGATGCCGGCCCTGGCCGCTTTCTTCGCGCTGCGCAAGTACCTGAAGGTGTGACTCTTGCCAAGAGGGGCGTACGGGCAACCGGCCGTACGCCCCTTCGCGTTGTCCTAGACTCACCGGCATGTCAGGTCGTGCCCTGTTCTGCGAGCCCCGTCGGATCCGCCGAGGGGGCGCCCTGACCTTGGTGTTCGCCGGCGTGCTCGTGGCCGGCGCGGCCACCGGCAACCTGCCCGCGCCGGCCGACCGGAAGCCCGCCGCGGGCAGCACCCAGGCGGCCGCCCCCGTCGGCCGCCACGCCGAGGTCGCCGAGGCGGCCGAGGAGGCCATGGCCGCCGGCACGTCCCCCGTGGAGGCCGCGCAGCGCGCCGTCAGCCGCAGCGGGGACCGGTGGGGCGCCGTCTACTCCCCGGATGAGTACGAGGAGTTCGAGGACGCCCTCGACGGCCGGTACACCGGCGTCGGCCTGTGGGCCCGGGAACGGTCCGGCCGCATCGAGGTGACCAGGGTGGGCAGCGACACCCCCGCGGCCGACGCCGGCATCCGCGCGGGCGACCGGCTGCGCAGCGTCGACGGCGCGACGGTCGACGGGCGGCCCGTCACCGAGGTCGTCTCCTTACTGCGCGGTGACGACACGGACGAATCCGCCGGCACCACCGTCCGCCTCGGCCTGGAGCGCGGCACGCGCGCGTGGAGCGAGACCCTGCGCAGGGCCCGGCTCTCCCGCGACACCGTCACCGTCGACGAACTTCCCGGCGGGGCCACCGTCGTCAAGGTCGGCGCCTTCACCAAGGGCTCCGGTGACGAGGTCCGGGCCGCGGTGCGCAAGGCCCCGGCCGACGCGGGCATCGTCCTCGACCTGCGCGGCAACTCCGGCGGCCTGGTCGCCGAGGCGGTCACCGCGGCCTCCGCCTTCCTCGACGGCGGCCTGGTCGCCACGTACGACGTCGAGGGCGAGCAGCGCGCCCTGCACGCCGAGCCCGGCGGCGACACCGTCAGACCCCTGGTCGCGCTCGTCGACGGCGGGACGATGAGCGCGGCCGAACTGCTCACCGGCGCCCTCCAGGACCGCGGACGGGCGGTCGTCGTGGGCTCCCGCACCTTCGGCAAGGGTGCGGTGCAGATGCCCGGCCGGCTGCCCGACGGCTCGATCGCCGAGCTGACCGTGGGGCACTACCGGACCCCGTCCGGCCGGGGTGTCGACGGCCGGGGCATCGCCCCCGACCTGGAGGCCGAGGAGCAGGCCCTCGAGCGGGCGGGCACGGTCCTCGCCGGACTCGGCCGGTAGCAGGGCTGCCGAAATCGGCTTTCCGCCGACCCCCTCCGTAGTGCCAAAATGGGCAGCACTATGGCTAAGGAAAAAGGGCGCAAGCTGATCGCGCAGAACAAGAAGGCGCGGCACGACTACCTCATCATCGACACCTACGAGGCCGGCCTGGTCCTCACCGGGACCGAGGTGAAGTCGCTGCGCCAGGGCAGGGCGTCACTGGCGGACGGCTTCGTCCAGCTGGACGGCAACGAGGCGTGGCTGCACAACGTGCACGTCCCCGAGTACAGCCAGGGCACCTGGACCAACCACAGCGCGCGGCGCAAGCGCAAGCTGCTGCTGCACCGCGAGGAGATCGACAAGCTGGAGTCCAAGTCCCAGGAGACGGGACACACCATCGTGCCGCTCGCCCTGTACTTCAAGGACGGCCGCGCGAAGGTGGAGATCGCGCTGGCGAAGGGCAAGAAGGAGTACGACAAGCGTCAGACGCTCCGCGAGAAGCAGGACCGGCGCGAGACCGAGCGGGCGGTCTCGGCGGTCCGCCGCAAGCAGCGGGCGTAGGGCCGGCCCGAGCAGGGCCTGCCCGAGCGGCCCCCGGGCCGGCCCGGCAGCCCTCGGAGCGGCCGCGCGGGAATGCGCTGGCCCCGACCCGTGTTGGTCACGTACGATGGGGATCGCACCTCACAGCGGGTGCACACCTTGAGAAATGAACATGGGGATGATCGGTTTCGACAGCGGCTGTCGAAGCAGGGGAAGCGTGTCGAGGAAGCGGCCATGATCTCGTAAACCACAGGCCGAAAAAATAATCGCCAATTCCAAGCGATCCATCTCCCAGGGCGAGCTCGCCCTCGCTGCCTGATCTTCAGGTAGCGAGCAGCGGCTCCCCTACCAAAGGGAGTGTCAGCCCGGGGGTGTTCCCGACCCGGATCCTGGCATCATTCAGGGAACTAAACCTTGATCCCGGTCACGGGGTGAAGAGGGAAATCCAACAGTGACTGAGCCCGTCGGAGACTTGTCCGCGTGATCTCCGGGGCTGAGAAAAGCACAGCGGACTGCACACGGAGAAGCCCTGATTCCGCACCGTTGGACGCGGGTTCGATTCCCGCCATCTCCACTTACCCCATGTGGGCACAGGCCCCGTCGCATCAGCGGCGGGGCCTGTGTCATGCGGCCGCGCGAGGGGACCCGGCCGCCCGGCCCGCCGGGCGGGTCAGGCCGGGCGCGGGCCCGTGCTGGCGCGCTCGGTCAGGCGGGGCGGCAGCAGCGTGGCCTGCGCCACGGGGGTGCCGGACAGCTTCCGTACCAGCAGGTGCACCGCGCGGGTGCCCAGCTCGGCGGACGGCACGGTGACCGAGGTGAGCGGGATACGGGCCGAGGCGGCGACCGGTGCCGGGCAGACGGCGGTGAGGGAGAGGTCGTCGGGGATACGCACCCCGAGTTCCGCGAAGGCGTCGATCAGCGGGTCGAGCAGCGGCTCGTTGTGCACCACCACCCCGGTCAGCGCGGGCTGCTCGCGCAGCAGCCGCTCGGCGATCGCGCGGGCCGCGGCCCGGCCCGGTGCGCACGGGTGGACCGTGGACCCGATCCGGTGCCGGTCCGCCGCGGCCGTGAAGCCCTGCACGAGCCGGCGGGCGAACGCGGTGCGCCGGACGTACACCTCCGGCGGTGAGCCGACCAGCGCCACCGCCCGGTGCCCGAGCCGCACCAGGTGGTCCACGCACAGCTCACCCGCCGCACCGAAGTCCAGGTCCACACAGGTCAGCCCGTCCGGTTCGGCAGGGACACCGATCAGTACGGACGGCAGGGGCAGTGCGCGCAGTAACGGCAGCCGGGGATCCTGGAGCTGTACGTCCATCACCACCAGCCCGTCCGCCAGTCCCGTCTCCGCCACCCGCCGGATGCCCTCCACGCCCTCCCCCTGGGTGAGCAGCAGGACGTCGTGGTCGTGGGCGCGGGCGGCGGTGACCACCGACACCGCGAACTGCGTCACCACCGGCACGTGGACGCCGGAACGCATCGGCACCGCCAGCGCCAGCACGCGCGATCCGGCCCCGGCCGCGCCACGGGCGTACGTGCGGTAGCCCAGTTCACGGACGGCGGCCTGGACGCGGCGCCGGGTCTCGTCGGAGATCGGCCGCTTGCCGCTGAGCGCGTACGACACCGTGCTGGGGGAGACCCCGGCGCGCCGGGCCACGTCCGTGATCTTCACCATCGGGGGTCCTTCACTGAAACCGGGTGGCGCAGCGGGAGGGGTGTCGGAGCGAGAGGAGTGTCGAAGCGCTTCGACGGGTGAAGGTATGTGCGGGCCGTGGGGCCGTCAATGGGGTGCGCGGGAATCGGTGGAGCGGTTCGACGACCCGAACGGGCGGGATCCCGGGGGACCGAGCAGGACGAGGGCGGTCAGCAGGGCCGTCGCGGCCGCCGTCACCGGGACCCCGTACCCGGCCGCCGCCGAGACGTGTTCGACCGTCCAGCCGCCGGCCGCGCTGCCGCAGGCGATCCCGCCGAGCAGGCCGGTCACCGCGAGGGTCATGCCCTCGTTCAGCCGGCCCTCGGGGGTGCGGTGCTGGACCAGGGTCATCGCCGTGACCATCGTCGGCGCCGTGGCCGTGCCGGCCAGCAGGAGTGTGCCCGCCAGCAGGACGAGAGAGCCGGTGAGGGACGCCGCGAGCAGCGGCAGCACCATCAGGGCGGTCATCGCCGCCAGGCACCACGGCAGCCGGGACCACGCGGACCCGGCCGGGCGCGTCGCCCCGTACGCGAGCCCCGCCGCGAAGGAGCCGGCCGCCTGGAGGGCGAGCACCGCGCCGGCCGCCGGGCGGTGCCCCTGGGCGTCGGCGAACGCGATCGTGACGACCTCCATCGCGCCGAAGACCGCGCCGGTCGCGAGACAGACGACGAGCAGCGGGCGCATTCCGGGCGCCCGGAAGGGAGCCCGGCCGCCCGGCGTGTGTCCTCCGGCCGGCGGCTCGGTGGAGCGCTGGGCGGTGAACAGCGTCACGCCCGTCAGCAGCAGCACCGCCCCCACCAGCGTGCCCGCCTCCGGGAAGAGCGCCGTGCAGAGGAAGGCCGCGAGCACCGGGCCGATCATGTAGCACAGCTCGTCCGCGGCCTGCTCGAAGGAGTTCGCGGTGTGCAGCCCTTCGGCGGCCCCGGCGCGGCCCTTCAGCAGGTGCGCCCAGCGGGCCCGGGACATCCCGCCGGTGTTCGGTGTCGTGGCGGTGGCGGCGTAGGCGGCGAACAGGGTCCAGTCCGGGGCGCCGTGGCGTACGCAGAGCAGCAGCGCGAGAGAGCCGAGCACGGCGAACACCGTGGCGGGCAGGGCGATACGGGCCTGCCCGTGCCGGTCGACCAGCCGCGCGATCCAGGGAGCGGCCACCGCGGTCACCGCGAGCCCGGTCGCGACGACCGCGCCGGCCAGGGCGTACGAACCCCGTGTCACGGCGATCATCATGACCGCGCTCACGCTGAACATGCCCATCGGCAGCCGGGCGACGAGGTTCCAGGCCGTGAACGCGCGGGCGCCGGGCAGCACGAAGAGGCGGCGGTACGGGCCCCGCTCCCGGGCACGGCCGGCGTCCTTCCGGCCCCGGGGTGAGAAGTCGACGGCGACCAGGGTGTCGGCGGTGACGGTGAACAGAGGAGTGTCCCGGGAGGCCGGAGGGCGCCTGTGGAAGGTCGGTTGCGGCATGGCCCCACCGTCGCCCGGGCCCGCGGCACCGGTCCAACACCTTTCCGGTACCGATTCACGCACCCGCGTTGTAGGTTCACGGGGTGCCCGCTCCCGCCCACCTCGACCCCCGGCTCCTGCGCGCCTTCGTCACCGTCGCCGAGGAGCTGCACTTCACCCGCGCCGCGATGCGCCTCTACGTCGCCCAGCAGGCGCTCAGCCGCGACGTGCGGCGGCTGGAACGGGAGCTGGGCAGTGAACTGTTCGTACGGACCACCCGGCAGGTGACGCTCACCCCCGACGGCGAACGCCTGCTGCCGTACGCCCGCCGGGCCCTGGCGGCACAGGACGACCTGCTCGCCGCCGCCGGACAGACCCGGCCGCTGCTGGTGGACCTCAACTCCCCGGGGCTGGCCACCGGGCGCCGGATCCTGCACCGGGCCCGCGAGCTCACCCCCGGCCACGAGCTGATGGCCCGTTACGAAAGCGGACTGACCTGGGCCGCGGGCGAGTTGATCGCGGGGCGGCTCGACGCGTCGTTCGGACGGTTCGCGGGGCTCCCCGAGACGCTCAGGGCCGGGCTCGACCAGCAGCCCGTACGGTACGAGCCGATGGCGGTGATCCTTCCCGAGGGCCACCGGCTGGCCGCCCTGGACCGGGTGCCGCTCGACGCGCTGGCCGGCGAGGCCGTGTACGCCGGGGCGGGCAATCCGCGCACGCCCGAGTGGACCGACCTGGCGGGGCTGCTGTTCGAGGGGAGGGGCATCGACGTCGCGCCGCCCGCGCCCCTGGCCGTCGGCGAGGAGGAGTTCCAGCGGATCATGGCCCGTACCGGGCATCCGGTCCTCACCGTGGTGGACTTCCCGCCGCTGCCCTCGATGGTGCTGCGCCCGCTGGTGGACCCCGTTCCGCTGTCCCCCGTGTCACTGGTGTGGCGAAAAGGGTTGATTCACCCTGCTCTGGAGGGGCTTCGCAGAGCTGCGGCCGGTATCGCCGCCGAGGAGGGCTGGCTGCGCGCGCCCTCCGGGGGGTGGGCCCCGGCCGTCGACCGGGACCTGTGGAGTGCCGGTGCCTGTACCGGTCCGTGAGTCGTCACGGCGAAGTGCTTCGACGCGGAAACGCGAGCGGAGCCCGGAAGGCGGCAACAGGGTATTGCGCGCGTCGGTGAGGCGATTCGACGAATCGAGCGGCCTGTCGTCGGCTCCTCCGGAGCGGGTGTCACCACCCGTGCGCTGGAGTGCTCTTCGTCACTGACCGTGCTCCATCATGTGCGTCTTTCGTATGTGGAAGTATCGTGCAGGACGCCAGCGTTTCCAGTGACTTGAGCTGTGGGGTCGGCAGTCGGTCCGCAGTCGTGTCAACCGCAACCAAGACGCACACGTGTGCGTCTTGGTTGCGTGACTGGCGCCGAATGCGAGGGGGGACATGGTGACACCGGAGGGGCGGGGGGAGGAGCCCGACGTCACTGTGCGGTTGAAAGCGCTCGGCCCGTTCGCGACGGAAGAGACCGTGCAGTTACGCATGCCCTCGCAGCGCGCAGTCGGCACGGAGGGCGAAAAATACGAGACATCCGAGACGTCCGGGATATCCGGGATGCCCGAGGCGGCTGAGGAATCCGCTTCTTCGGAGGAGAGCTCCGCGGATCGAATACGTGGCGATGAAGCGATCGGTCAATCGCCCCGCCCCGGAAACCGGAACCCCCGCAAGGCCCCTCGTCCCTCCCTGCGCTCCCGCTTCGCCGCCGATCCCCGCCTGGCGTCCCTGCTGAGCGTCCTCGCAGTGCCGGCCGCCCGCCTTGCGCCCTACGCCCGCCGCGTGAAGCCGGAATATCCCCGGCCCGGACGCACCGGCTGGCGCCGATGGCTGCCCTCCTGGCGGCAGTGGCTCGGCGGCACGTTCGCCGGCATCGGTCTCAGCAGCCTCTTCCTCGTCGTTGCCTACGCGGCCACCGACATCCCGGACAACCTCAACGCGTACGCCACCCAGCAGGACAATGTGTACTTCTGGTCCGACGGGACGCCCATGGCCCGTACCGGCTGGGTGCAGCGGCAGGCGATGCCGCTGCAGGACATCCCCGAGGACGTCCGCTGGGCCGTCCTCGCCGCCGAGAACGAGAGCTTCTACAGCGACCCCGGCATCTCCGTAAAGGGCATCACCCGTGCCGCGCTCCGCACGTTCGGCCGGGGAGACACCCAGGGCGGCTCGACCATCACCCAGCAGTACGTCAAGAACGTCTACCTGAACCAGGACCAGACGGTCCGCCGCAAGTTCACCGAGGCGATGATCGCCCTCAAGCTCGACAACCGGATGAGCAAGGAGGCGATCCTCGAGAGCTACCTCAACACCAGCTGGTTCGGCCGCGGCACCTACGGCATCCAGCGCGCCGCCCAGGCCTACTACGGCAAGGACGTCAACGAACTCAACGCCAGCGAGGCCGCGTTCCTGGCCGCCCTGCTCAAGGGCGCCGGCCTGTACGACCCGACCCTGAGCGGCGCCAACCGCGACCGGGCCGAGGAGCGCTGGTCCTGGACCCTCGACCGGATGGTCGACATCGGCAAGCTCTCGCCGGCCGAGCGGGCCACGTACGAGGAGTTCCCCGAACCGCTGGAGAGCAACCCGCTGTACTCCACCGGTGAGCAGAGCGACTACCTGGTCGAACTCGCCTCCCAGTATGCCAAGAAGGCCGGGAAGATCTCCGACAAGCAGTTCGATCTCGGCGGCTACCAGATCTACACGACCTTCGACAAGGAGCGGGAACGCCGGCTCACCGACGTCGTCACCGAGGCGCGCGAGAAGGCGCTGAAGGACGACCCGAAGACCGCGAGGACCGCGCACTACGGGGCGGCCTCGGTGGCCGCCGACGGCCGGATCCTCGCCGTCCACGGCGGCCCCGACCACCGCAAGCAGGGCTACAACGAGTCCAACGCCACGACCGTCCCGGCCGGTACGGCCTTCACACCGTTCGTGTACGCGGCGGGACTGGAGCACGGCGTCCGCACCACCCGTGAAGGAGAGCCGACGCCCGTCACCGGCGACTCCCTCTACAACGGCGACGACGACGTGCCGGTGACCACGCCGGAGGGGCCGTACTGGGACCGCAGCGGCCGCAAGGCGGCCGCCAGCAACGACGGGGACAGATCCTACGGGCAGATCTCCCTGCACCGGGCGATGGCACTCTCGGTGAACACGCCGTTCATGCAGCTCGGCATGGACGCCGGCCTGGACAAGGTGCGTGCCACCGCCGTGGCCTCCGGACTGCTGCCCTCCAGCATCGGAGCCCGGGTGCCCGCCCTGTCGATGGGCAGCTCCACGCCCAGCGCCATCCGCATGGCCGGCGGCTACTCGACGTTCGCCGCGGCCGGCGAGCACACCGAGCCGTACTCGGTGCGGCGGATCACCCGCAACGGCACCAGGATCCCCCTGGACCTGCCCGAGCCGCGCCGGGCGGTCCGCGCCGACGTGGCCGAGGAGGTCACCTCCGCGCTCACGGACTCCTTCCGCACCGCCCACCCCGACGGCGCGCCCGCCACCGCGAAGGTGGCCGGGAAGCCCGGGACGACGGAGAAGGACACCGCCGCCTGGTACGTCGGCACGTACGAGTCCGTCTCCACGGCGGTCGTCGTCTACCGCATCGACCTCGCCAAGAGCCTCGAACCACTGCCGTTGGAAGGCATCGCCGGCACCGCCGACGACGGCGTCCCCTACGGCATCTGGTCCGGTGCCCTGGGCCTTTCCGGGTGACCGCCGACCGGACACCACAGTCCCCCACCGTCTCTGGAGAATGAGCCGCACATGAAGCCATCGTCGGGGCGCCGCCGCAAGGCTCGGGCACCGCGTCGCACCGCCGCCCTCCGCCCTGGGGTCCTGGCGTCGGCGGCGCTTCTCGCCGCCGCGTCGCTGACGGCGGGTTACCTGGTGCTGAGCAGTACGGACAACACCGCGTCGACCGCTTCCTCGGGGGACCGGAAGAAGGCGGCGGGGACCGCCACCGAGGAGCCGGAATGGGACGGCAGGACCAAGGTCCTGGGGGACGGCTCCACCTCCTACACCGGCCCGCAGAAGGGCCGGTTGAAGCCGGAACCGCTCAAGCCGGGCCAGAAGCCGCCGCAGTTCGTCGTCTTCTCCTGGGACGGCGCACTGCAGGGCGACGACGGGCTCTTCTCACACTTCCTGGAGGTGGCCGAAGAGAACGACGCCCACATGACGTTCTTCCTCACGGGGATCTACCTGCTGCCGGAGGCCAAGAAGGCACTGTACGACCCGCCCCAGCACGACAGGGGAGCCGCGGCGATCAGCTACCCCACCGACGAGCACATCCGCACCACGCTGGAGCAGCTGGGCAGGGCCTGGAAGAAGGGGAACGAGATCGGCACCCACTTCAACGGGCACTTCTGCAGCGAGAAGGGCGGCGGCGACTGGAGCGTCGCGGAGTGGAAGAGCGAGATCGACCAGTTCAACTCCTTCGTGAAGAACTGGAAGACCAACACCGGCTACACGGACCTGCCCGCGCTGCCCTTCGACGTCGACAAGGAGGTCACCGGCGGCCGCGCCCCCTGCCTGGAGGGCCAGGCGAACCTGCTGAAGGCCATCAAGGACTACGGCTACCGCTACGACGCCAGCTCCGCGGGAGACTTCCAGATATGGCCGGTCAAGAAGGACGGCATCTGGGACTTCCCGCTGCAGATGCTCCCGTACGAGGGCGGCGAGTACCAGGGCCTGTCCATGGACTTCAACTTCCTCTACAACCAGTCCGACGGCAAGACCGAGGGCGATCCGGCCATGTACCCCCAGTGGGAAGAGGAGACCGTCGACACCTACATGGCCGGCTTCAACCGCGTCTACTACGGCAGCCGGGCGCCCCTGTTCATCGGCAACCACTTCGAGGAATGGAACGGCGGCATCTACATGCGGGCCGTGGAACGGACCATCGAGAACGTGTGCACCAAGAAGGACGTCAAGTGCGTGTCCTTCAAGGAACTGGCCGACTGGATGGACGCACAGGTCCCCGCGACGCTGGAGCGGCTGCGCACCCTCGACCCGGCCCAGTCGCCGGACTGGTCGACCGTCGTGCAGTGAGGCTCCGCAACCGCTTGGCCGACAGGCGCTCCTCCCTTCACGAGAGCCGCACATCCCATGCGAGGATGCGCCTCCCCGGCACCCCCCCCCGCCGGGTCAAGAGGGGAACATCGGTGAAGTCGAGAAGAACAAGCCGCACGCGGCGCCGCGCCACCATATTCGGGGCGGCCACCGCCTCCGTCGTCGCCGGAGCGGTGATGCTGCCCAACTGGAGCGCGGGCGCCGCGGTCACCAACGACCCGACGGTGGACGCCAGGACCAAGGCCACCTTCCAGCGGCTCGCGGACGCGGTCTTCACCGACCGCACGGAGGCCCTGGTCGACGGCGACCGGGACAGGCCGTTGACCGACGGCTTCTCCGCAGACGTCCAGCTGTCCTCCGGCACGGCCCGCAGCGAGAACGCCGCACGGTCGGTGCTGGACCGGCGCCGAGGCGAACTCGCGGAGCTGGGCGAGAAGTACAGCAAGGGCAGCACGACCGTCACTCTGGGCGCCACGGACGTGGAGGGCCGCAAGGCGAAGGCCGTGGTCACCGAGACCACGACCCTCACCTACGAGAAGGTCCGGGGCGGTGAGCCGGGCACCACGGGGTTCCAGGCCCGCCACGAGCTGACGTTCACCGCGGACCGGCGGGGCGACTGGCAGCTGACCGGAATCCGCCCGGCCGACGAGGACAACCTCGCCGTGAACCAGACGACCGCGCCGCCGGCCACCGGTTCCATGTCCCCGAAGTCGGGCACCACCACGCCTTCGGCGCCCAAGGCATCGATCTCGTACCCCGGCCCGGCGAACCCGAAGGACTTCACCGCCGGCGGTCTGGACCACGAGGCGATGGCCGCCTACGCCAAGCGGTACTGGTCCGACTACAACCCGGCCTACCCGAACTACAACGGGGCAGGCGCGGGCGGCGACTGCACCAACTTCGTCAGCCAGGCCCTGAAGGAGGGCGGCTGGAAGCACGTCCCCGGCTACGTGTACGACTACACCCGGTG
>NZ_JBHXQZ010000145.1:0-13614 GCF_042717095.1 Streptomyces sp. NPDC058632
GCCGCCCCCCGGGGCGGGCCCGGGGGGGGGGGCGCGCCGGGCCGGCCGCCGGCCCCCCCCCCCCCCCCCCGGGCGGGGGCCCCGCGGGGCGCCCCCCCCCCCCCACCCCGCGGTCGGCCCGCTCACGGCCGGGAGGCCGGGCAACGTCACCGGGCCGTACCGCGGGGAGCCGGGGTGGTTCCCGGCTCCCCGCGGTACCGCCGTCAGGTCTGCTTCGACGCCAGTTCGATCACCGTGATGTCCGACGGCGCGCCGATCCGGGTCGGCGGGCCCCAGGCGCCGGCGCCGCGGCTGACGTACAGCTGGGTGTCGCCGTAGTGGTCCAGGCCCGCGAGGGTCGGGTTGGCGGCGGCGGCGAGGTAGCTGGCGGGCCAGAGCTGGCCGCCGTGGGTGTGGCCGGAGAGCTGGAGGTCGACGCCGTGGTCGACGGCCTCGTGGACCATCACCGGCTGGTGGGCGAGGAGCACGCAGGCGCGGGCCCGGTCCCGGTCGCCGAGCGCCCGCGCGTAGTCGGGGCCCTGGCCCTCGTCCTCGCCCGCCAGGTCGTTCACGCCGGCGAGGTCGAAGTGCGGGAGGTGTGTGCGCGCGTTCTCCAGCGGGTTCAGGCCGAGTCGGCGCACCTCGTCGACCCACTCCCGCGCGCCGGAGAAGTACTCGTGGTTCCCGGTGACGAAGAAGGAGCCGTGACGTGCCCTCAGCTGCGCCAGCGGGGCCGCGGCCGGGCCGAGCTCCTTGACCGTGCCGTCCACCAGGTCGCCGACGACGGCGATCAGGTCGGGCTGGGTCGAGTTGATCGTGTCGACGACCGTCTGCGCGAAGCCCCGGCCGAGGACCGGCCCCAGGTGGATGTCGCTCACCACGGCGATCCGGTAACCGTGCGCCGCGCGGGGCAGCTTGGCGAGCGGCACGGTGACCCGCTTCACCTTCGGCCCGCGCACCGTGCCGTACGTGCCGTACCCGACCGTTCCGACGGCCGCCGCGGCGGCGGCCCCGGCGACCACCCGGGAGACGAACAACCGCCGGGAGGGACCGGCGGGCTCCACCGGGGTGGCGGGAACCCCGGGGGCGTCAGGGGCGTCGGAGGCGGGCGCGGGGGCCGTGGTCCCGGTCGGCGCGGAGGCGTCCGCGTCCGCCGGCTGCGACGTTCCCGGTGCCGGCGCGACCGTCACCGACGCGGCCGGTGCGGCAGCGCCGGCCGTCGCGCCGGCCGGTATCGGCGTCGGCTCCTGGCTCGGCGGGGCGGCCGCCGTGCGCCGCGCCCGGCGCTCCAGGGCCCGGCGCAGCACCGGGCGGACGGCCTCGCCCACGAGCACCGCGAGGAGCAGGTAGAGGCACAGGGCCAGCCAGAGGTAGCCGGGCCAGGCCAGGACCTGCTTGAGCCAGAACGGGGCACCGCTGCGCGTGGCGAAGAACGCCGCGAAGGTCAGCGCCCAGCCTCCGGCGATCACCACCACGCCGATGCTGCGCACGGCACCCGGGGCCCGGGTCGTGTCACGGAACAGACGGCGCCACAGGTACCAGTTGCCCGCCACCAGGACGGACAGGACCAACAGGACGATGAGTACGAAGGCTATGGCCACGGTGCGGTGTTCCCCAGATTTCCGTTACGACGTCCGTGACGTCCGGCTCAGTGCGCGCAGACCACGCAACCCGATGCCCCCGACGACCGTCCCCAAGGTGAAGGAGACGACGGCCAGCAGCAGATGGACCCAGAAATACGCCGTCGGCTCGCCGTCGTCGAAGGCGAGCCCGCTGCCGTCCTTGACCAGGTTCTTGACGAAAGTGATCCAGATGATCCAGCTCCACACCCCGAACGCGAGCAGGAACCAGGAGACGGGGCGGCTGAGTTTCACCAGATCTGACCTTTCATCGCAACACCGGGCGCCCGGATTCGGCCAGGGCTCCGGGGGGTGTCCCCCGGGTGGGCACGGCATGGGTCCAGTATCACCGGCCGGTGTCCGGTTCTGTTCGCGGGGTGGGGAGGGAGGGGGGACTTCCTCAGGCACTGCATGTACGTTTCCGACCGTGCCCGCACCCAAAAACTCCATCCGGCGCTCACTGTTGGTCACTTCCGCCATAGTGGTGTCCACCGCGCTGACCGCTCCCGTCGCCCTCGCGGCCCCGAGCCCGTCGTCCACCCCTTCGTCCAAGTCCTCGGCCGGCTCCTCGGCCGACCCGTCGAAGAGCCCCACGACGAGCCCGTCGCAGAGCCCGTCGCAGAGCCCGTCGCAGAGCCCGTCGAAAAGTGCGTCGAAGGGATCCGAGGCCGCTCCCCCGGCCAAGATGTCGACGGTGGGCGGCGCCCGGCTCGGGCAGCCGGGGACCCAGGTCAACCTCGCGAGCGGCGTGCCGGTGCTGCCGAAGGACGTGTCGGCCCGGTCCTGGATCGTCGCCGACGCGGAGTCCGGCGAGGTGCTCGCCGCGCACAACGCGCACTGGCGGTTGGCCCCGGCGAGCACCCTGAAGATGCTGTTCGCCGACACGCTGCTGCCGAAGTGGCCCGGTTCGACGAAGCACAAGGTCGAGCCCTCCGACCTGGCCGGCATCGGCCCGGGCTCCAGCATGGTCGGGATCAAGGAGAACGAGACGTACACCGTCCACGACCTGTGGCTCGGCGTCTTCCTGCGTTCCGGCAACGACGCGGTGCGGGTGCTGTGCGCCATGAACGAGGGCGTCGAGAAGACCGTCGCGGAGATGAACGCGCACGCCGAGGAGCTCCAGGCCCTCGACACGGTCGCGGTGAGCCCCGACGGCTACGACGCCCAGGAGCAGGTGTCGTCCGCGTACGACCTGACCCTGATAGCCCGTTCCGGGCTGCAGAAGAAGGACTTCCGGGAGTACGCCTCGACGGTCCGCGCGGACTTCCCCGGTGAGACGAAGAAGAACAAGAAGGGCAAGAAGGTCCGCGAGTCCTTCGAGATCCAGAACACCAACCGGCTGCTGTCCGGCGACTACGACGTGCCCGTCTACGAGGGCATCGCCGGAGTGAAGAACGGCAACACCACCAACGCGGGCGCCACCTTCACCGGGGTCGCCGAGCAGGACGGCAGGGTGCTGCTCGTCACCGTGATGAACCCGCAGAAGAAGGAGAGCAACGGGGTCTACAAGGAGACCGCGCGGCTGTTCGACTGGGGTTTCGAGGCGGTCGGCAAGGTCGACCCGGTGGGTGAGCTGGTGCCGCCCACGAGCGCCGCGCAGGCCGGCGCCCGGCCGGGCGCCGGCGCCTTCCCCGGCGAGGCGGGCGGCGCGGGCGAGGGGGCGCCCGGCGCCGCGGGTGCCCAGCCGGTGGCGAGCGCCGCGGCCGGGAGCGGGGCCGGCGGCATCGGGACCGCGCTCGCCGTCACGAGCGGGGTGCTGGTGCTGCTCGCGGGCGGGGCGTTCCTGGTCAACCGCCGCTGGCCGCTGCCGGATCTGGTGCGCCGCCGGCCGCGTCCGTGACCCGTTCACCCTCCTCCTCCTTGTACTGCGTCGCTGTCCAGGCGGCGCAGAACACGATCAGTTTCATGGTGAGGTTGATCCACAGCAGCAGGGCGACCGGGACGCCGAACGCGCCGTACATGCTCTTCGCCGCGACGCCCTGCACATAGCCGCTGAGCAGCAGTTTCAGCAGTTCGAAGCCGACCGCGCCGATGAGCGCGGCCACGGCCAGACGGCGGCGGGCGGGTTCGACGCCGGGCAGCGGCGACAGGACGTACAGCAGGAGCAGGAAGTCGGCGCCCGCGGCGACGGCGAAGGCCGCGATCCGCAGCACGATCCCGCCCCAGCCGCCCTTCTCCAGCCCGATGGCGTCACTGATCCAGCCGACCGCCGTCGAGGCGACCGTGGAGGCGACCAGGGTGACCAGGACCGCGCCGCCGAGCCCGACGAGGATGCCGGCGTCCTTGGCCTTGCGCAGGAGGGGGTTCTCCTCCGGTTCGGGCAGCTCCCACACCGCGCGCAGGCACTCGCGCGTCGATCCGGCCCAGCTGATGCCGGTGAACAGCAGCGCGGCACCGGCGATGAGACCGATGGTGCCGGCGTTGTCCACCAGGCTGCCGATGTTCAGCTGCTCGGAGATGCCGGGCACCTGCTCGGCGATCTTCTCCTGGAGGGTGTCCTGCTGCTCCTGGCCGAGCATGGCGGCGCCGACCACGGCGGCGACGGTGAGCAGCGGGAACAGCGCGACGAAGCTGGTGAACGTCATCGCGGCGGCCAGCCGCGTCCAGGCCACCCGTTCCATCCGCTCGTACGACCGCCACGCGTGCGTGAGCATCAGCCGCGTGGCCCACGGGCCGACGACGGGGAGTCTCTTCAGCCAGTCCATGACCCGCCTCTGCCCCCGTAGGGGAAATCCCATGTCCGGAACGACATCCCATTAATCACCCGTTCCGGGGAGTGGGGCAAGGTTTCAAAACTGATCGCCCATATAGGGACGATACGGTCACCGACATGCCTGATGACACCGTCTCCCCCACGGGATGGGGCCGCGTCGCTCCCGCCGCCCGGCTGCCCCGGTCCCTGCTCGTCCTCGGCGGTACGTCCGAGATCGCGCTGGCCACCGCGCGCCGGCTGATCGCCCGCCGCACCCGCACCGTGTGGCTGGCGGGCCGGCTCTCCCCCGCGCTGGACCGGGCCGCGGAGCAGTTGCGCCGCCTGGGCGCCCAGGTCCGCACCGTAGCCTTCGACGCCCTGGACCCCGCCTCCCACGAAAGCGTCCTCGGCAAGGTCTTCGCGGAGGGTGACATCGACATGGTGCTGCTCGCCTTCGGCACCCTCGGCGACCAGGCCCACGACGAGCGGTCGCCCCGGGCCGCCGTCCGGGTCGCGCAGACCAACTACACCGGCGCGGTCTCCTCGGGACTCGTGTGCGCCGGCGCCCTCCAGGACCAGGGGCACGGCTCCCTGGTGGTGCTGTCGTCCGTCGCCGGGGAGCGGGCCCGCCGCGCGGACTTCATCTACGGCTCCAGCAAGGCCGGCCTGGACACCTTCGCCCAGGGCCTCGGCGACGCGCTGTACGGCACGGGTGCGCACGTCATGGTCGTACGCCCCGGCTTCGTCCGCACCCGGGCGACCGCCGCGCTGCCCGGGGCGCCGCTCGCCACCACCCCGGAGGCGGTCGCGACGGCGGTGGAGCTGGGGCTGCGCCGCCGCGCGGAGACGGTGTGGGTGCCGGGCGGACTGCGCGTGGTGATGTCGGCGCTGCGGCACCTGCCCCGGGCGGTGTTCCGGCGACTGCCGGTCTGACGTCCGAGCGCCGGGGCCTGCGGGGCCGGAGGTCAGTACGCGGTGACGGAGCCGCGGTCGGCGCGACCGGACTGCGGGGGGACCGCCGGCGAGCCGAACGGGAACGTCCGCAGCTTGCGCCACACCGCGTCGGCGCCCTGTTCGTAGAGCGCGAAGCCGGTGCAGGGCCACCGTGCCTCGTAGTCGGCGAGTTCCTCGAAGGCGCGGTCCATCGCCGCCTCCTCGATGCCGTGCGCCACGGTGACGTGCGGGTGGTACGGGAACTGCAGCTCCCGCGCGACGGGGCCGGACGCGTCGCGAACCTGCTTCTGCAGCCAGGTGCAGGCCTCGGCGCCCTCCACGATCCGGACGAACACGACCGGCGACAGGGGCCGGAAGGTGCCGGTGCCGGAGAGCCGCATGAGGAACGGGCGGCCGGCCGCGGCGACCTCGCTCAGATGCGTCTCGATGGCCGTCAGGTCGCCCTCGTCGACCTCCGTGGGCGGCAACAGGGTGACATGCGTGGGGATACCGTGAGCAGCGGCGTCGCCGAAGCCCGCGCGCAGCTGCTGAAGCCGGCTGCCGTGAGGCTCCGGGACCGCGATCGACACACCGATCGTTACGGTCCCCACGTCGTCTCCTTCGTTTGCGTCGTTCGGTCCTTGTGGTGGTGCCGCCCCGGCCGGTCCGGCGCGCAGCGGATGGCCGCCGAAGCGGCCGCCCTCGTACCGACTGTACGGCCACGGCCCGCTCCCGGGCAGGCGCGGCCGGAGTGACGTACGGCGCTCACCCGGTGGTACGGATCGGTGCCGGGTCCGCGTTCAGTCCCGCGGTGGTTGCCGCGGGAGCCCCGGCCCGGGGCCGGGTCAGTGCTTGGCGGGCAGGAAGCCCACTCGTTCGTAGGCCAGGGCGAGGGTCTCCGCGGCGACGACGCGGGCCTTCTCCGCGCCCTTGGCCAGCACCGAGTCGAGCGTCTCGGGGTCGTCGAGGTACTGCTGGGTGCGCTCCCTGAACGGGGTCACGAACTCCACCATGATCTCGGCGAGGTCCGTCTTCAGCGCCCCGTAGCCCTTGCCGGCGTACCGCTCCTCCAACTCGGTGATGCCCGCGCCGGTGAGGGTCGAGTACACGGTGAGCAGGTTGCTGACCCCCGGCTTGTTCCCGACGTCGTAGCGGATCACGGTGTCGGTGTCGGTGACCGCGCTCCTCACCTTCTTGGCGGTGGCCTTCGGGTCGTCGAGGAGGTTGATGAGGCCCTTCGGCGTGGACGCCGACTTGCTCATCTTGACCGTCGGGTCCTGGAGGTCGTAGATCTTCGCCGTCTCCTTGAGGATGTGCGGCTTCGGGACGGTGAAGGTCGGGCCGAACCGGGTGTTGAAGCGGTCGGCGAGGTCGCGGGTGAGCTCGATGTGCTGACGCTGGTCCTCGCCCACCGGCACCTCGTGCGCCTGGTAGAGCAGGATGTCGGCGACCTGGAGGACCGGGTACGTGAACAGGCCGACGGAGGCGCGGTCGGCGCCCTGCCGGGCGGACTTGTCCTTGAACTGGGTCATGCGGGAGGCCTCGCCGAAGCCGGTGAGGCAGTTCATGACCCAGGCGAGCTGGGCGTGCTCGGGGACATGGCTCTGGACGAAGAGCGTGCAGTGCTCCGGGTCGAGCCCGGCGGCCAGCAGCTGGGCGGCGGCGAGCCGGGTGTTGGCGCGCAGCTCGGCCGGGTCCTGCGGGACCGTGATCGCGTGCAGGTCGACGACCATGTAGAACGCGTCGTGGGTCTCCTGCAGGGCCACCCACTGGCGCACGGCGCCGAGGTAGTTGCCGAGGTGGAACGAGCCTGCGGTGGGCTGGATTCCGGAGAGCACGCGAGGACGACGCTGCATGGCGTAGCCATTCCCCTGAGGGTGGTGGTGGGCGACGGGCGGGCGATCAGAGGCCATGCTCATCATTCTCTCAGGCGTCGGGGGGCGATCGGGCACTGGTCCGGAACAGGCGGGTTCCGGTCCGTGCGCGGGGGTGCGACAAGGGGGGACGAGAGGGGGCGTCGTGCGACGGCTGGGATGTGTGGTGGCGGCGGTGGCGGTGCCGGCGGGGGCGCCGGGGGCCGCGGCGGGCGGTGCGGCGGGCGGTGCGCCGCCCGCCGACGAGCCGGACGTGGCGGTGGCCGTGTGGTCCGGCGACGGGCGCACCGCGTCCTGGCACGCCGGGGAGGCCGGCTTCGAGCGGCTGCGGAGCCTGCTGGAGCCGACGTACACGGGCACGGAGCGGGTCCCGGACGCCCGGACGCCCGGACGCCCGGACGCCCGGACGCCCGGACGCCCGGACGCCTGGACGCCTGGACGCCTGGACGCCTGGACGCCTGGACGGAGGATCGCCGTCCCCCGGTGCGGTTCACCGTGCGGTGAGGGCCGGCCGGGGTCGGGGGCCGGCCGCAGACGCGGCGGGCGCCCGGCGGCGACGTGGCGATGCTGCCCCAGGACCAGTTCTTCGTGGCCGGGGACGGGACACCGTGGGTGCGCACGGATCCGGCGCCGGACGTCACGGACGACGACATCCGCCGGCACCGGGCACCGCGGCGGGTCCACGCCCGTCCGGACGACGGCGGTTTCCCCGGCGGGGATCCGGAGCCCGCCGCTTCCGGCGGCGACGGCGCGCGGGACGGGGTGTGGCGGGCGGCCGCGGGGCTCGCGGCGGGGGCCGCCGGAACCCTGCTGATACGCCGCGCGGCGGTCCGCCACCGTGCCGGACCGCCGCGCGGGGAACCGCGTCGGGAGCTGATCGGCCGCTGAGCGCCGTCGGCGCCGTCAGCCGAGGTCGATCTCCGGGTACAGCGGGAAACCGGCCACCAGGTCGGTCGCGCGGTGGGAGATCTCGTCGGCGGTCTTCGCGTCGAGGACGTGGGCCGCCTTGGAGGGGGCGCCGGACTTGGTGGTGCCGGCTTCGGTGGTGGTCAGGACGCGGTCGATCAGGCCCGCGACCTCGTCCATCTCGGCGGTGCCCAGGCCGCGCGTGGTCAGGGCGGGGGTGCCGATCCGGATGCCGGAGGTGTACCAGGCGCCGTTCGGGTCGGCCGGGATGGCGTTGCGGTTGGTGACGATGCCCGACTCGAGGAGGGCGGCCTCGGCCTGGCGGCCGGTGAGGCCGTAGGAGGACGCCACGTCGATCAGGTTCAGGTGGTTGTCCGTGCCGCCGGTGACCAGGGTGGCGCCGCGGCGCATCAGGCCGTCGGCGAGGGCGCGGGAGTTGTCCACGATGCGCTGGGCGTAGTCCTGGAAGGAGGGCTGCCGGGCCTCCGCCAGGGCGACCGCCTTGGCGGCCATGACGTGCGGGAGCGGGCCGCCCAGGACCATCGGGCAGCCGCGGTCGACCTGGTCCTTGAGGGAGTCGTCGCACAGGACCATGCCGCCGCGCGGGCCGCGCAGCGACTTGTGGGTGGTGGTGGTGACGATCTGGGCGTGCGGGACCGGGTCGAAGTCGCCGGTGAGGACCTTGCCGGCGACGAGGCCGGCGAAGTGCGCCATGTCGACCATGAGCGTGGCCCCGACCTCGTCGGCGATCTCGCGCATGATCCGGAAGTTCACCAGACGGGGGTACGCGGAGTACCCGGCGACGATGATCAGTGGCTTGAACTCGCGGGCGGACGCGCGCAGCGCCTCGTAGTCGATCAGGCCGGTGCCCGGGTCGGTGCCGTAGGAGCGCTGGTCGAACATCTTGCCGGAGATGTTCGGGCGGAAGCCGTGGGTGAGGTGGCCGCCGGCGTCCAGGGACATGCCGAGCATGCGCTGGTTGCCGAAGGCTCGGCGCAGCTCGGCCCAGTCGGCGTCGGAGAGGTCGTTGACCTGGCGGACGCCGGTCTTCTCCAGGAAGGGCACCTCGACGCGGGCGCCGAGGACGGCCCAGAAGGCGACGAGGTTGGCGTCGATGCCGGAGTGCGGCTGGACGTAGGCGTGGCGGGCGCCGAAGAGCTCCTTGGCGTGCTCGGCGGCCAGCGACTCGACGGTGTCGACATTGCGGCAGCCGGCGTAGAAGCGGCGGCCGACGGTGCCTTCGGCGTACTTGTCGCTGAACCAGTTGCCCATCGCCAGGAGGGTGGCCGGCGAGGCGTAGTTCTCGGAGGCGATCAGCTTGAGCATCTCGCGCTGGTCGGCGACCTCCTGGCCGATGGCGTCGGCGACGCGCGGCTCGACGGCGCGGATCACGTCGAGGGCGGAGCGGAAGGCGGTGGAAGCGGTGGAGAGGGGCTCGACGGGCATGAGGGACCTCCGGACGTGGCGTTCGGCGTTCACGGCATGGCCCAGGCGCACGGCACTCGTACCGGGCCACCGGATGAAGGCGCGGCCCGGGGGCCGCTTCCCGATGGTCGGTCCCATCCCAGCACGCCAGTCACGGCCCGTCGGCCAGCGTACCGGGCGGGGCGGAGTGCCGTGGTGGGGCGTCCGCCATGCGAGCGGCGCGTCCGCCCGGCGGCCGCCGGGCGCCCTCTGCGGGTTCGGTGGGGCCGGTCGCGCGGTCCCCCGCGCCCCTTGAAGGACCTGCGGCCCTCCGGGGGCGTCGGATCAGGGGGCGCTCACAGGATCACGTGCGGGAGGAAACGGGCGTACTCGTCGGTGATCAGGCCCGACGACTCGCGGATGCCGAGGCCGGCGGACTCGTCCCCGACGGTCCAGGCGCCGAGGACGACATGGTTGCCGTCGAAGTCCGGCAGCGGGGCGAGCTGCTGGTAGCAGCAGGGTTCGTCACGGACCACGGGGGCGCTGCCCGGCGGGTGGATCGTCACCCCGGCGCCCTCGCGGCCGAGCAGCGGCTTGGCCACGTAGCCGGTGGACGACGCCAGGTCGCGGGGGCCGTCGAGGTGGGCCGGGAGGAGGTTGGGGTGGCCGGGGTAGAGCTCCCAGAGGATCGCCAGCAGGGCCTTGTTGCTGAGCAGCATCTTC
Organism: Streptomyces sp. NPDC058632; assembly: GCF_042717095.1. Lineage (NCBI taxonomy): Bacteria > Bacillati > Actinomycetota > Actinomycetes > Kitasatosporales > Streptomycetaceae > Streptomyces > Streptomyces sp. NPDC058632. The sequence goes on from NZ_JBHXQZ010000145.1 coordinate 10,131, forward strand.
CAGGCCGGCTCGATCCACAGGGTGCTGCCGGTGCCGCCGCCGTTGTCGAGGGTGTCGAGGACATGGCCGGCGAAGCGGTCGGTGGTGAGCCATTCCCAGGGGTACAGCTTGAAGATGCTGCGGATGAACCGGAGGCTGTTGTCGACGAAGCGGCCGGAGAGCCGGTCCCAGCCGATCTCCTCCACGGTGAGCCACTCGGTGTCGAGGCCCGCCTGTTCGGCGGTCTCCTTGAGGTAGGCGACGGTCATGAGGTCCTCGCCGAGTACGTCGGCCGAGGAGTGGGCGAAGTACAGCGGGCTGCCCGGCGGGAGGAGCGGGGCCTGCTTCCGCCAGGCGTCGACGAGGCGTTCGTGCAGGGAGTTCCACTGGTCGGCGCCGGGGAACCGTTCCTCCATCCAGAACCACTGGGGAGAGGCGGCCTCCACCAGGGAGGTGGGGGTGTCGGCGTTGTACTCCAGCAGCTTCGCGGGACCGGTGCCGTCGTAGCGGAGGTCGAAACGGCCGTAGACGGAGGGGAGTTCGGCCCGCCGGCGCCAGGCCTCGGCAACCGCGCCGGCGACCCGCGGATCGGTGATGCCGAGGTCGGCGAAGCGGTCGGCGGTGACGATGTGGCCGGCGGCCGCGAGGCACATGCGGTGCAGTTCCTCGACGGCCTCCTCCAGCGCCTCCACTTCGTCGAGGCCGAAGACGTAGTACGCGCTCTCGTCCCAGTACGGCACCCAGGCGTCGTCGGGGACGGGGAGGCCCGCCGCCCGGTCGGCCTCGAGCGGCTTGGGCAGGGTGAGGGGGTAGATCAGGCCCTGCTCCTCGACGGTCTGCTGCCAGCCGGGGCGGGGTTCGATGGTGCGGCGTTCCACGGACGGGTCCTTCGTTCCTCGGCTCGACGGGGTGTTCAGCCGCCGCTGCTGCCGGAGGACGAGCCGAAGCCGCCCCGGTCGACGGCCTCGCTCCGGCTGAAGGTGCCGTCGTCGGCCCAGCCGCCGCTGACGTCGGCGTCGTAGTACCAGTCGGCGTCGGCCCCCTTGCTGAGGGAACCGGAGGACGTCGTGCAGTTCTGGTCGGCGACGACCTTGTAGCCGTTGAGGTAGTCGTAGCTGTCCCGGTCCACGCAGCGGCGGTCCGGATCCGAACTGCACGCGGACAGGGCCGCCGCGAGGACACCCATACCGCCGAGCATCACCGTGCCGGACCGCAGCCGCCGCCGTGTCCGCGCCGCGGGTATCGCCTTCTGCGCCGCCGTCTTCTGCGTCATGTTCTCCACTCCCCCGTGTGTGCCGCTGTGTGTGCCGCCTCGCCGCCGCGGTGTGCCATGTTCCCCGGCTCGCGGCGGACAGCCTAGGCGCCGGCCGGCGGGAAGGGGCAGGGGGCCCTTGATCGTGACTCAATCGGCCATGGTTACGGGGCTTTTGGGATGGTGTGCACGTTTGCTGCGACGGCCTGCCGGGCAGGACCGCGGGACATCCCTCAGGGAAGCGCTCGGCACAAGGCGTCCAGGGTCGCCGCCCAGGCGTGGTCCGGCGGGGTCCCGTAGCCGACGACCAGGGCGTCCAGGGGAGCGACGTCGGTGGCGGGATGCCGGAAGTGCGCCAGGCCCTTGACCGAGAGGCCCTGCCAGGCGGCCGCCCGGACGGCCGCCTGCTCGGTGCCCGGGGGCAGTCGGAGCACGGCGTGCAGCCCGGCCGCGATGCCCGTGACCCGTACCTCGGGTGCCCGCTCGGCGAGTGCCTCGACCAGGGCGTCGCGGCGGCGCCGGTAGCGCAGCCGGGCTGCCCGCACGTGCCGGTCGTGGGCGCCGGAGGTGAGGAACTCGGCGAAGGTGAGCTGTTCGAGGACGCCGACGGTCCGGGCGGCACCGTGTTCGGCGGCCTCCGGCAGCAGGGGCGGGGGAAGCACCATCCAGCCCAGACGGAGGCCGGGGGCGAGGGACTTGCTGACCGTGCCGAGGTGGACCACACGATCGGGGTCCAGGTCCTGAAGCGCCCCGACAGGCTGGCGGTCGTACCGGAACTCGCTGTCGTAGTCGTCCTCCAGGATCAGGCCGCCGGTGCGGCGGGCCCAGTCGATGACGGCTGCCCGGCGTTCGGGGCGCAGCACACCGCCCAGGGGGAACTGGTGGGCGGGGTTGAGCAGCACCGCGGCGGCGTCGCCGGGGTCGGCGTCGTCGGAGGGGACCGGGACGGTGCGCAGACCGGTGCGTCCGATCAGGTCGCGGTGTTCGGCGAGGCCGTAGGGCTCCACGGCGAGGGTGCGGGCGCCGCGGGTGCGCAGGATGTCGCAGATCAGGTGGAGGCCGTGGGCGAACCCGGAGCAGACGACGATGCGTTCGGGGTCGGCGCGTACGCCCCGTACGCGGGCCAGGTGGTCCGCGAGGGCGGTACGCAGTTCGGGGCGGCCCCGCGCGTCGCCGTAGCCGAGGGCGTCGTGGGGGGCGGTCGCCAGGGCCCGGCGGGAGGCCCTGAGCCACTCGGCGCGCGGGAAGGAGGCGAGGTCGGGGGCGCCGGGGGTGAGGTCGTACCGAAGCCGTCCGGACGGGCGTTGCGGGATGGGCCGCCGGGCGGGCGGCCGGGGCACCGCGCGCTCGGCGACCCGGGTGCCGGAGCCCTGCCGTGCGGTCAGCCGGCCCTCGGCGACCAGATCGGCGTAGGCCTCGGCGACCGTGTTGCGGGCGATGCCCAGGTCGGCGGCCAGGGCGCGGGAGGAGGGCAGCCGGGTGCCGGGGGCCAGCCGGCCGCTGCGGACCGCTTCGCGCAGGGCGTCGGTCAGGCCGCGGCGCAGACCGGGACCGGCCGGTTCCAGGTGGAGGTCGATGCCGAAAGTGGCCCATGGTTTCGCCATGCGAGTGGACCATACTCCTGGGCTGCCTCGCTCCTACGCTCGAGGACATGACGACGACCACGAACAACAGCGCCACGGACGGCGGCACCGCGACGGCAGCCGCCGGCGGCGGAGGCACGGCCACCGAGTACGCGCCCGAGGAGGCCCCCCGGCTGGACTGGGCCGCGCTCGCCCCCGACGTCTACAAGGCGATGGTGCGGCTCGACGCGGCGTCCCGTAAGGGGATCGACCCGAAGCTGCTCGAGCTGGTGAAGATCCGGGCCTCCCAGCTCAACCACTGCGCCTTCTGCCTGGACATGCACTCCAAGGACGCGCTCGCGGCGGGCGAGAGCGTGGAGCGGATCGTGCAGCTCGCCGCCTGGGAGGAGTCGCGCCACTTCTACACCGGGAAGGAGCTGGCGGCGATCGAGCTGACCGAGGCCGTGACGGTCCTGACCGACGGGTTCGTGCCGGACGAGGTGTACGGGAAGGCCGCCCGGCACTTCGAGGAGGCCGAGCTGGCGCAGCTGATCGCCGCCATCACGGTGATCAACGCGTGGAACCGGTTCGGCGTCACCTGCCGCCTCGCACCGGGCCATTACCGGCCGGGGGCGCACGCCTGACGGTCCCCGGTCCCCGGTCCCCCGGTACGCGGCAGGTGCCGCGTACC
>NZ_JBHXQZ010000146.1:0-13507 GCF_042717095.1 Streptomyces sp. NPDC058632
GAACCGGTGAGGCGACCGCGCACATCTCTTCGGCACGGGCCGAATCGGACCGATCGGTGTTGCAGGGGGCCTCCGGACCGGTCCCTCTGCGCGTCGAAGGCCGCCCGGCCGTGCGAAGAGCCGGCTCGAACCCGGGCGTACGGTGCACTTCTCCGTGCCCGGCAGTCCTGACCGGCTCAAGGGTGTGACGCGGAACTTCTGACGGTTCTCGTGCGGTCGATGCCCGCGGACACCGCAGTGGGCTTTGGAGTACCCCTTGTCGTCGAAGGAAAGTGAGGCTTGTCGCCATTTCCACCTCTGTGCACATACCGAGACGCGCCACCGTGGCAGCCGTACTCGCCGGTGCCCTTCTCCTGCCGTCGGCTCCGGCCACGGCGGCCCGGCGGGCCGCACCGGTCAATACGGGGGCGGTGTTCAACGACCCCAGGGGATCGGCGGCGCAGCAGAACGCGGTGAAGGGCCACATCATCGCCGCGATCGACAACACGCAGAGCGGCCGGACGATCCGGTCCGCGCTGTACGCGTTGAACGACCAGGACTACACCGATGCCCTCATCGACGCCCACCGGCGCGGTGTCACCGTGCGAGTGGTCCTGGACGCCAAGTTCGAGTCCTCCGCGGCCACCCAGAGCCTGATCGGGGCACTGGGCACCGACAAATCCACGGGCTCGTGGGTGCACGTCTGTACGACCGGAGGGGCCTGCGTCGCGACGGGGCGCAGCAGCATGATCAACCACAATAAGTTCCTCACCTTCTCGCGCGTGGGGGACGCCGGAGAGGCGGAGGACGTGGTGATCCAGACCTCCGCGAACCAGACCTCACTCAACACGGAGAAGTACTGGAACAACGCCTACACGGTCGTCGGGAACACCGATCTCTACACCGCCTACCGCGGTTACTTCGACGACCTGGCCGCGATGAGGAAGAACGGGAACTACTTCACGAGCGGAAAGGTGGGCACCGAAAAGTACTACTTTTTCCCGCAGGAGACCGGGGACGTCATGGTGGACATCCTCGGCAACGTGTCCTGTGCCGGGACCACGGTGCGGGTGGCGGCCCTGGCCCTGCACAGGGACGCGGTCGCGCAGAAGCTCGGGTCGCTGGCCGACCAGGGCTGCTCCGTACGCATCGTCTACAACGACAGCAACGACGTGAGCAAGCTCTCCGGGCACAGCAACATCGCTCTGCGCCGGCTGAGGACCGCCGACGGGTACCTCGTCCACTCCAAGTACGTGTTGATCGAGGGCGACTACGCCGGGCATCAGGACACGAAATGGACCTTCACCGGATCGCACAACCTGGACGAGTCGTCGCTGCGCGACAACGACGAGGCGATGCTCAGGCTGGAGGGGACGGCACCGCACGAAGCGTACCGTCAGAACTTCGAGAGCATGTTCGCCGTCGCGACCCCTGCGGGATGACCGACCGGTCCCGCCGAGGGGCTGATGCGCCTCCTTTCCCTCCCGGGGCCCCGGGAGGGAAAGGAGGCGTCGTCGCGTGCCCGGACCTGCCCGGGCAGGAGGCAGGCCCTCTCCGCGTCGGCGGGGATGGCGCCGGACCGGCCCCAGGAGCGCGTGCCGGCGCAGTCGGCCGCGGAGCCGGACACGGATCCGCGGTGCGGTCCGCAGCGTGAAACGGCGGCGCACCGCACCACCCCTTCCCGTAGATTTCCCGGTGAGCGATCGATCGACGTGCAGCAGACGCGAGGGGACGGCACACCAGGTGGCAGGGGCAAGGCAGGCCGTGGGCGAGGCCCGCAGGATCGTCGTCAAGGTCGGATCCTCGTCGCTGACGACCGCGGCGGGCGGCCTGGACGCCGACCGGGTCGACGCACTCGTCGACGTCCTCGCGAAAGTCCGCAGCGGCGGAGAGCGCGAACTCGTCCTCGTCTCCTCCGGCGCCATCGCCGCCGGGCTCGCCCCGCTGGGCCTCACCCGGCGACCGCGCGACCTCGCCCGCCAGCAGGCCGCCGCCAGCGTCGGCCAGGGCCTGCTGATGGCCCGCTACACCGCCTCCTTCGCCCGCTACGGCGTCCGCGTCGGCCAGGTGCTGCTCACCTCCGACGACATGAGCCGCCGCGCCCACCACCGCAACGCCTCCCGCACCCTCGACAAGCTGCTCGCGATGGGCGCCTTCCCGGTCGTCAACGAGAACGACACCGTCGCCACCGACGAGATCCGCTTCGGCGACAACGACCGCCTCGCCGCCCTCGTCGCCCACCTGGTCCACGCCGACCTGCTGGTCCTGCTCTCCGACGTGGACGGCGTGTACGACGGCGACCCCGCCCGGCCCGGCACCTCGCGGATCGCGCAGGTACGGGGCCCGGAGGACCTCGCCCACGTCGAGATCGGCAGCGCCGGCAAGGCCGGCGTCGGCACCGGCGGCATGGTCACCAAGGTCGAGGCCGCCCGGATCGCCGCCGCCGCGGGCGTCCCGGTCGTGCTGACCAGCACCGTCCACGCGGGCGACGCCCTCGCCGGCGCGGACACCGGCACCTACTTCCACTCCACCGGCCGGCGCTCCGCCGACCGGCTGCTGTGGCTCCAGCACGCGTCCACCCCGCAGGGCTCGCTCACCCTCGACGACGGCGCGGTGCGCGCGGTCGTCGAGCGCCGCAAGTCGCTGCTGCCGGCCGGGATCGCGGGCGTCGAGGGCGAGTTCAGCGCGGGCGACCCGGTCGAGTTGCGGGACCGCGAGGGGCGGCCGGTGGCCCGTGGCCTGGTCAACTTCGACGCCAAGGAGATCCCCCGGCTGATCGGCCGTTCCACCCACGACCTCGCCCGCGAGCTCGGACCCGGGTACGAACGCGAGGTCGTACACAGGGACGATCTGGTGGTCCTGCATCCGTAAATGTGCCGGATCGTCCGCCCCCCGTGGTGGACGTTCCGTAAAACCGCCCCACGACGCCCGGCGGCCTGCTCAACTTTGTCCCAGGGACACATCCGCCCGGCCACCGGGGCCGGCCTGTGCGTGAAGGAGGCCGTCGTGAGACGAGTGCGCCCTGGGGCGACGGCGTCCCGCGGTGGTGCCGGCTCCCGTGCGGCCGGCGAGGAACGCGCCCTGACCAGCGTCGCGGCGGGCGACCACTGCCAGAGCGGCGAGCCCCACGACCTCCCGCGCCTGTGGCACGTCACCCTCAGCGTCTCCGGCGGCCGGGCCCCGGTCGCCGAGGTCCGCCGCGCCCTGGAACAGCTCGCCCACGACCACCCCTTCCTGCTGACCAGCCGGTACGCCGACGACCACGCGGAGATCCGCTACTGGGAGGAGGCCCGCGACCTGCACGACGCCGCCGCCGTGGCGCTGCGGCTGTGGGGCGAGCACCGGCAGACCGCGGGACTGCCGCCCTGGGAGATCGTCGGCCTGGAGGTCATCGACCGGGCCACCTACCACCAGCGCATCGCCGCGGGCTACGGTCCGGCGCCGGCGACGCCGGTGGGGGTACATCCGTTCTGACAGGGGAGGCCGGTCCGGCTCTCCACGAGGCGGCAGGCCCCCGTGCCGGCGACGGCAGGCACTCCCGCGTCTCGGGGTTCGGGATGACGGTGGTCCGGCCCCCCGGCCGCACTACCCTTCCCTCATGACCACGCTTTCGCCGTACGACTCGATGTCCCCGGTCAACCAGGCCGCCTACCGGGCCAAGGGGGCCGCCGCCACCCTCGCGCCGCTGCCGCGCGCGGTGAAGGACGACGCGCTGCTCGCCGTCGCGGACGCGCTGGAGGTCCGGGCGAGCGAGATCGTCGAGGCCAACGCCCAGGACGTCGCCAAGGCACGCGAGGCCGGCATCGGCGAGGGCATGATCGACCGGCTCACCCTCACCCCGGAGCGGGTGCGCGCGATCGCCTCGGACGTGCGGGACGTGGCCGCGCTGCCCGACCCGGTCGGCGAGGTCGTCCGCGGCTCCACCCTGCCCAACGGCATCGACCTGCGGCAGGTCCGGGTGCCGCTCGGCGTCGTCGGGATCATCTACGAGGGCCGGCCCAACGTCACGGTCGACGCCGCCGCCCTGTGCCTGAAGTCCGGCAACGCGGTCCTGCTGCGCGGCTCGTCCTCCGCGTACCGGTCGAACACCGCGCTGGTCCGGGTGCTGCGCGACGCCGTGGGCGGCGCCGGACTGCCCGCCGACGCCGTACAGATGGTGCCCGGCGAGGGCAGGGACGGCGTGCGCGAGCTGATGCGCGCCCGCGGCCTGGTCGACGTCCTCATCCCGCGCGGCGGCGCCTCCCTGATCAACACGGTCGTCCAGGAGTCGATCGTCCCGGTCATCGAGACCGGTACCGGCAACTGCCACGTCTACGTCGACGCCCACGCCGACCTCGACACCGCCGTGGAGATCCTGATCAACTCCAAGGCCCAGCGGGTCGGCGTCTGCAACGCCGCCGAGACCCTCCTGGTCCACCAGGACATCGCCCCCGCGTTCCTGCCGCGCGCCCTGGACGCCCTGGCGGAGGCCGGGGTCACCGTGCACGCCGACGAACGGGTGATGGCGTACGCCAAGGACTCCGCGGCGACGGTCGTGGAGGCCACCACCGAGGACTGGGAGACCGAGTACCTCTCCCTCGACATCGCCGCGGCCGTCGTCGACTCGCTCGACCGGGCCGTGGAGCACATCCGGCTGTGGACCTCCGGCCACACCGAGGCCATCGTCACCACCTCACAGCCGGCGGCCCGCCGGTTCACCCAACTGGTGGACTCCACCACCGTCGCCGTCAACGCCTCGACCCGGTTCACCGACGGCGGCCAGTTCGGCTTCGGCGCGGAGATCGGCATCTCCACGCAGAAGCTGCACGCCCGGGGACCGATGGGTCTGCCGGAGCTGACCAGCACCAAGTACATCGTCACCGGCGACGGACACGTCCGCCGCTGACCCGGCGGCCCGCTGACCCGCCGGCCCGCCGTCCCGCGCCCGGGGGCAGACGGACGAATTTCCGTACCGTCTGCCCAAAATGACCCCTCAGGTCTACTCTGGAGAGGTGCCGGAGGACGTGGGGGGCACGCCGTTCCCTGACGGCGGGGAGCCCGACGACGACCACGACCGCGGAGTGTCGGACGAAGAGCTCGACTCCGTGGTCTTCGACGAGGCTTTCATCGGCGCGGCCGTGGTCCACGAACCGACCGCCGTCGAACGCCTCCTTGCCGCCGCCCGGGCCAGAGCCGAGGCCTCGGAGGCCGAGGCCCACCGCACCCGCCCGAAGACCGAGCGGTACGACGACGGGTACGGAGGCCAAGGGCGGTACGGCCGCCGTCGCCGGGGCGACGGCTTCGACGACCTGGACGACGACACCGGCACCCCCGAGGACGACTACGGTTTCACCACCGGGCGGCCGTACGGCGGACAGGTCCGCTGGCACCGCCCGGTCGCCTGGGTGCTCGCCCTCGTCATGGGCATCGGCATGGTCGCGCTCGCCTTCTCGGCCGTCTACCGGGGGTCCTCCGCCGACAACCGGCAGGACCCGGTGCCACCGCCCGCCTCGACCGGCCTGGAACAGGGCGGCGGGGGCGCGGTCCCGTCCGCCTCCGCCGACTACTCCCGGCCGGACGTCCCGGTGATCCCGAGCAGCCCCTGACGGGTCTCCGGCAGGTCCGACGGCAGGTCAGCCAAGGGGTCCCGGCCGGAGCGGAACCCTGTCACAACGTGGCGTGCGGCAGGGCGTTTACGCGGGCCCAACGCGACCTACTCTGAAGACATGGCAGGTCCTGCGGACCCGCCCGGAGGGGCACCCGAGGGGGCCCCCGGAGGTGGCGAGGACGAGTACCGGTCCGTCGTCTTCGACGAGACCTTCGTCCGCGCCGCCCGCCTCCAGGAGTTCTCCGCCCGGGAGCGCATCACCGACCACGCCCCCGCCGTACGCCGCCGGCCGCGCCGGCGGCGGGGCCTGTCCCGGCAGGCGCTGGTCCTCGTGGTGCTGATCGCCGTGGCCTTCGGCACCGCGATCTACATGGGTGTGCGGCATCCCTACCGGACGCCCGCGGCCGGGGCGGCCGCCGAGCCGCTGCGCATGACCGTGATCCCGCTCGCCCCCGAGGGCAAGGTGCCCGGCACCACCGATTCCGAACGGTTGTACGACAGTAGTCCGGCGGCGCAGTTCCGCATCGGTGCCGAGGGGGTGACGCTCCCGGCGTCCCGGCATACCGCGCACTTCTCGGACGGGCAGGTCGTGACGGCGCTGCTCACCGCGAAGGACTACATCGTCCGGTCCGCGCTCGCCCCCGAGGTACTGACCGGAGGGGAGACCCGCACCGTGCGCGTCCTGCTCGACGCCGACCAGCAGGACCAGTTCGACCGGAGCTTCAGGCGGCCGGCTCCGGACGGGCGGCACGCGCCCACCGGATGGCTCGTCCGCTTCGACCCCTCCCGCGCGGAGCTGGCCGACCGCAGGATCCGGGTCCGGGGCACCCTGCAGGCGTCCGAGGCCGCCTCCGGCATCCTCGAGGTCACCGCGGACCACACCTCGGTGTACGCGCTGCGGCCGGCCGGTGCGGACCCGGGAGCCCGGGTGTCGCTCTTCACCGTCCGGCGCGAGCTGCACTTCCGCTTCGACCGCGAGGACCTGCGCCTGCACCAGGCGCAGGTCGTCGCCTCCTACGTCCAGGCCGGCCCGCTGTCCTGCGCCGAGGACTCCGCGGGCCATCTGCGCCCCCTGCTGGCGGGCGGCACGGCCGAGGAGGGCGGCCCCGCCGGCACCGACCCGTACGTCACGGGCGGCACCCGGGCCCTGTGCGGCTCGCTGGCGGCGGGGGCACAGCCCAGGATGTGACGCCCGGACGCGGACGCCCGTGGCGTTACGTGGTGCCCGTGCCTCAGGCGCCGTCGCGCGGCGGTCGCTCGTCCCCGGCGTCCGGGCCCGACGACGTACCCGGCTCCTGCGGGCCGCCCTCGGTTCCCCGGGACCCGTCCGGTCCCTGCGCGGGCTTCGGGCCCGAGGACGTGAAGCCGCCGAAGCCGCGACGGACCCGGCCGCCCAGGTCCCCGGCGCCGCCCGCGATGTCGCTGACCAGCTTCATCAGCGGGTCCTTGGAGTTCTTCACATCACCGGCGTAGCTGCTCGCCGAGTCACGCCAGGAGTCCCGCACCGAGGCGTCCTTGTCCTCGTCGCGGCGCGGGTAGTGGCCGTCCATGATCCGCTGGTAGTCGCGGGTCTCCGTCCACTTCTTCAGCTCGGCGGCCCGGACGGTGGTGAACGGGTGGGAGCGGGGCATCACGTTGAGGATCTTCAGCACGGAGTCGCGCAGGTCGCCCCCGGCGTCGTACTCCTCGGCCTGCTCCAGGAACGCGTCGACGTTCATCTCGTGCAGGTGGTTGCCACCGGCGATCTTCATCAGGCCGCGCATCGAGGCCTGGAGGTCCTGACCGACCAGCAGCCCCGCACGGTCCGCCGACAGCTCCGACTTGCGGAACCACTCACGCAGCGCCGTCACGATCGCCATGATCGCGACGCTGCCCAGCGGGATCCAGGCCACCCGCACCGCGAGGGACGTCAGGAACAGCAGGACGGTCCGGTACACCGAGTGCCCGGACAGCGCGTGCCCGACCTCGTGCCCGACGACGGCCCGCATCTCCTCCTCGTCGAGCAGCTCGACCAGACCCGTGGTGACCACGATGATCGGCTCGTCCAGGCCGATGCACATCGCGTTCGGCGTCGGGTCCTGGTTCACGTACATCGGCGGGACCTTCTCCAGGTCCAGGATGTAGCAGGCGTCCCGCAGCATGACGTTGAGGTGCGCGAACTGGCGTTCCGAGACGCGCACCGAGTCGGACAGGAAGAGCAGCCGCAGACTGCGCTCGGGCAGCAGACCGCTCAGGGCCTTGAAGACCGTGTCGAAACCGGTCAGCTTGCGCAGCGCCACCAGGGCGGAGCGGTCGGCGGGGTGTTCGTACGCACGCGAGGAGATTCCGGGGAAACGCCTGCGCTGCCTGCTCGGCACCTTCTCGTGCCCGTTGTGCTGATGGCCGTCGGACATGTGTCCCCCATGTGCGTCTGTGTGACCTTCGCGGTCCGTCTTGACCTTCGCGGTTGCCAGTACGGTCCCTTGGCGGTCCTCTGTTCGCTCCTTCACCCGCCCCAGGCGAGGCCCAGCCTAGGTGGAGAAGGCGCGGACCGGCAGACCGGTGGAGCGGAAGAGCAACACGGCCGGGAGACCGCGCGTGGAGCACCGTTCCCGAGCCGTCCGGCTCCCCGGGAAGGACGATCAGGACCGCGGGATGGTTGCGTGGGCCGGCCGGCCCCCACCCGCCCGGGAAGACCGGGGCGGGGCGACCGGGATTCGCAACGGCGGAGTCGGAGTGATCGGGGGGAGGGCGCCCGCATACGATGAGCCGACGTCTTTGTCCCGCCCACACGCGATAGGTACTGCCGAAGATGAGCTTCCCCAGCGCCGCTGCCCAGTTGGTCACCCTCGCCGCCGAGGGCGGAGAGCACAGTGGCAACCACGAGAGCCTCAACCCCTACTTCGTGGGTGGCTGCGTCCTGGCCGCCCTGCTGCTCCTGCTGTGGGTCACGACACGCTTCAACCGCGACCGGTAGACACCCGGGGCCTGTTGGGGTGCGGTCGGAGGGCGTACCTGGCGGCCGGACCGTTCAGGGAGGGCCGGTAGGGTCTGCTCGCATGGGAGAGCAGGACATGCCTACCGGTCCGGCGAAGGGCACAGCCGGGGAACCGGCCGGGGCCGCGGTCACGACCGGGGCCGGGGGTGAGGCCGGGGGCGAGGGCACGGCCGGACGGCCGGCGAGCGGCGCCGAGCACCGTCCGGCGCCGCGCCGGGCCGACGGACCGGGCAGCGGCCTGCCGCAGCCGGGCAAGCGCCGCCTCGGCGTCATGGGCGGCACCTTCGACCCGATCCACCACGGGCACCTGGTGGCGGCCAGCGAGGTCGCCGCGCGGTTCCACCTCGACGAGGTGGTCTTCGTCCCCACCGGGCAGCCGTGGCAGAAGAGCCACCGGCTGGTCTCCGCGGCCGAGGACCGCTACCTGATGACGGTCGTCGCGACCGTCGAGAACCCGCAGTTCTCGGTGAGCCGGATCGACATCGACCGCGGCGGGCCCACCTACACCGTGGACACCCTGCGCGACCTGCGCGCGCTCAATCCCGACACGGACCTGTTCTTCATCACCGGCGCCGACGCCCTCGCGCAGATCCTCACCTGGCGGGACAGCGAGGAACTGTTCTCCCTGGCGCACTTCGTGGGCGTCACCAGGCCCGGCCATCATCTGACCGACGCGGGCCTGCCCGAGGGGGGCGTCTCGCTCGTCGAGGTTCCCGCCCTGGCCATTTCCTCGACGGACTGCCGTGCGAGAGTCGCCAAGGGAGATCCCGTCTGGTACCTGGTGCCGGACGGGGTCGTGCGCTACATCGCCAAGCGCGAGCTGTACCGCGGCGAGTGAGCGGAGAGGGGCACCGGTGAACGACCGATACGACGCGGGATACGGCGACGGCGGGGACGACCCGTACGGGCTCGTGGGATACGACGAGTACGGCCGGCCCGTCTACCGCCAGGCCGATACCCAGGCACCGGGCCGGCCCGCCCAGGAGGCCCCGCAGGCCCCGCAGCAGCCGTACGACCCGTACCGGCAGCAGGGGCAGCAGGACCAGTACGGGCAGGGCCACGGGCACCAGGGGCAGCAGGGCTACGGCGGAGGTTACGGCTACGACCCGTACGCCACCGGCGGCCCGCAGCAGCCCCCGCAGCCGTACGACCCCTACGGGGCAGGGACGGGTACCGGGCAGCAGCCGCAGACGTCCTCCTACGACCCCTACGGGACCCAGGGCGGCTACGACACCCCCCAGGGCGGCGGCCCGGCCGCCCCGTACGCCCCCTACGGCGACCCCTACGGGCAGACCGCGCAGGGCGGCACCGGGCAGCAGCCCCGGGTCACCGAACAGAGCGCGCACATCCCGCAGCAGCCCGGTCCGGCCGACGACGCGACCGGCCCCCACGACCGTGACGGCCGCCCGGCCGCGCACTCCGAGGCGTCCGAACGGGAGTACCACACCGAGCAGTTCGCCTTCGTCGAGGAACCGGACGACGACTCCGAGGACGTCATCGACTGGCTGCAGTTCACCGAGAACCGCACCGAGCGCCGCGAGGAGGCCAAGCGCCGCGCCCGCAGCCGGATCGTCGCCCTGGTCGTGGTCCTCGCCCTGGTCGCGGCCGGCGGAGTCGGCTACCTCTGGTACGCCGGGAAGCTCCCCGGCCTCTCCGGCTCCGACGCCGGTACGGGCACCACGACGGCCGCGGGCGCCCAGAAGCGGGACGTCATCGTCGTCCACCTGCACGACACCGAGGAGGGCGGCACCGCCACCGCGCTGCTCGTCGACAACACCACCACCAAGCAGGGCAGCACCGTCCTGCTGCCCAACTCCCTGGCCCTCGCCGCCGACGACGGCACCACCACCACGCTCGCCAAGTCGGTCGAGGACGACGGCTCCGGCGGTACCCGCAGCGCCCTCGACACGGCCCTCGGCACCGACATCGAGGGCACCTGGCGGCTGGACACGCCCTATCTGCAGAACCTCGTCGACCTGGTCGGCAACATCGACATCGACACCGACGCCGACGTGCCCGACCCGGACGCCAAGAAGAAGGGCGAGGCCCCCCTGGTCAAGAAGGGGAAGAGCCAGACCCTCACCGGGAAGATGGCCGTCGCCTACGCCACCCACCGCGCCTCCGGCGAGGCCCAGAACGCCCAGCTGGAGCGGTTCGGGCAGGTCATGCAGGGGGTGCTGCGGAAGATGACGTCCGACGCGGGTGCCGCGACGACCACCATCCAGACCCTGGGGCAGATCATCGAGCCGCCCCTGACCGACAAGGACCTCGGCTCCTTCCTCGCCCGGCTCGCCGACCTGGCCAAGGGCGGCGACCACAGCACCGCGCTGCTGCCGGTCGAGGAGGACGGCACGCTCACCGCTCAGACGAGCGACAGCGTGGTCAAGGACGTGCTCGGCGGCACCGCGAAGAGCCCCGACAAGGACGCCGCCGTCAGCGTCTCGGTGCGCAACGCCACCGGCGTCGGGGACAACACCGAGAAGGCCCGGGTGGTCCTCCTCAACGGCGGCTTCACCTTCCTGGAGGGCGGCACGGCCACCGCGGCGGCGTCCTCCGAGGTCGTCTACGCGAACGACGCCGACGAGGAGAACGCCTCCGAGGTCGCCAAGACCCTGGGACTGCCCACCGAGTCCGTCACCAAGGGCGAGGTCTCCGGGAACGCCAGGGTCTCGGTGGTCCTGGGCCAGGACTACGAGCCGGGCACCTGACCGGACCGCGGCGCGGCCCCGGCCGTGGTGCTCCCTACGGGGCATCCCGGCCGGGGCCCCCGAAACGCGTGGGTCGCGCCCGGCGGTCCGTGAGACCCTTGAGGGCAAACGACCGCCGAGCGAAAGCCTTGTAGTGACCGCAACCGACCGTTCCATCGAGCTCGTCCAGGCCGCCGCCCAGGCCGCGGCCGACAAGCTCGCGCACGACATCATCGCCTACGACGTCAGTGACGTGCTGTCCATCACCGACGCCTTCCTGCTGGCCTCCGCGCCCAACGACCGTCAGGTCAAGTCGATCGTCGACGAGATCGAGGAGCGGCTGAGCAAGGAGCTCGACACCAAGCCGGTCCGCCGCGAGGGCGACCGCGAGGCCCGCTGGGTGCTGCTCGACTACGTCGACATCGTCGTCCACGTCCAGCACAGCGAGGAGCGCGTCTTCTACGCCCTCGAGCGGCTGTGGAAGGACTGCCCCGAGCTGGAGCTGCCCGAGGACGCCGTGGCCACCCGCGGCAAGGCCGCCGAGCACGCCCGGCAGAAGGAGGCCGAGGAGGCCGCGGAGCCGGACGGTGAGTGGCGGTGAGCCCCGCCGGTGAGGTGTCCGGTTCCGGCGGAGGCCGGGGCCGCCGCGTCATCCTGTGGCGGCACGGCCAGACCTCCTGGAACGTGGAACGCCGCTTCCAGGGCAGCACCGACGTGGAGCTGACCGACACCGGCGTCGCCCAGGCCCGCCGGGCCGCCCGCCTCCTCGCCGGCCTCGAGCCCGACGCGATCGTCGCCTCCGACCTGAAGCGGGCCGCGCACACCGCCGCGGAACTCGCCGCGCTCACCGGTCTGGAGCCGGTCCACGACGAGGCCCTGCGGGAGACCTACGCGGGCGTCTGGCAGGGCCTGACGCACGACGAGATCATCGCCAGGTACGGCGACGAGTACACCGCCTGGAAGCGCGGCGACCCGGTGCGCAGGGGCGGTGGCGAGCTGGAGACCGAGGTCGCCGACCGCGCCGCTCCGGTGGTGCTCCGGCACGTCGACAAGCTCCCGGACGACGGCACGCTCGTGGTGGTCAGCCACGGCGGCACGATCCGCACCACCATCGGCCGGCTGCTCGGGCTCGACCCGCGCAGCTGGGAGAGTCTCGGCGGGCTCACCAACTGCTGCTGGTCCGTCCTCGGCGAGGGTGCCCGCGGCTGGCGGCTGCTCGAGCACAACGCCGGCACCCTGCCGGAACCGGTGCTCGGCGACGACGACTGAAACCCCGGGCCGCGGCCCGGACCGGGGCCGGATTTCACTTTCCGGCAGGTCGCAGGCTAAAGTTCTTCTTGTTCGCCCGCCGAGCGGGAAGAACACCCGGGGCTATAGCTCAGTTGGTAGAGCGCCTGCATGGCATGCAGGAGGTCAGGAGTTCAATTCTCCTTAGCTCCACAGATCACATGACGAAGATCCCGTCCTCACCACGAGGGCGGGTTTTTTGTTGTTCCTGGTTGAGCAGGAGGCGGCCGACAGGCGTATACCTCTACGAGGCGGCCAGCCGTGTCCCGACCGGTACCTCGGCGTCGCTGACCGTACTGGTCCGGCCGTGGCAGAATCAAACAACCGGAAGGGGGCGCGGCCCGACGGGAGGGAGTTGTTGATGCCTGCGAGCATCCACGGGGAGGTCGACCACCTCTTCGGCGGGGTGTCGACACGACGGACCTCTACCCGCTTCCGCTTCTCCGTGTGTACGGCCTGCGGCCACAGCTGGAGCTGAGCGATGGGTGCACACAGGCGAAGGTGCGACTGGTGCGGCAGCGGGACGCCGATCGTGCGGGACATGGAGCCGGTCAATCCCGACTACCAGTACTGGTGCGAGGAGTGCGCGCAGGCGCTGATCATAAAAGGCGACCCGATCGAGACGTACCGCGAGCTCGAAGGTGAACCGATCTACGGCCGGCTCCTCGAGGAGCACTGCACGCTCAAGCGCTTCTATTCGTTCGTGACCGCGTGACAACGCGGGCAGAACCGGGCGGAACGGAAACGATGTGGTGTCGGGCCCGGATGACCGTGTAAAGTTGGCGTCGCCGCCGGGGCAACCGGGCGGGATGTGACCTGGGGCTATAGCTCAGTTGGTAGAGCGCCTGCATGGCATGCAGGAGGTCAGGAGTTCAATTCTCCTTAGCTCCACAGCAGTAGAGGGCGGATCATCCGATCGGATGATCCGCCCTCTGTGCGTTGTCGGGCGGTGTGGTGGCGCGACCGTGCGGGCCGCCCCCCGGGGCGGCC
>NZ_JBHXQZ010000147.1:0-13135 GCF_042717095.1 Streptomyces sp. NPDC058632
GGGCACCCCTGCTCTCAGGGGTGCCCGGTGCCGTATATACCCGCGCAGTGCGAGACACCGCGGGATGTCATGGCGAAGTGGAGCAAAAGAGGAGGGTAGGGATAACCCTCGATCCGGCCGGGAGATGCCCCTGAAGTGGGCGATGCCCACTACCCTTCTCCCGAAGCGGACCGCGGTCGCGGCCGACGTGGCGCGATTCAC
The DNA here is from genome assembly GCF_042717095.1 of Streptomyces sp. NPDC058632. Taxonomy (NCBI): domain Bacteria; kingdom Bacillati; phylum Actinomycetota; class Actinomycetes; order Kitasatosporales; family Streptomycetaceae; genus Streptomyces; species Streptomyces sp. NPDC058632. The sequence goes on from NZ_JBHXQZ010000147.1 coordinate 202, forward strand.
GTCCGGGGTATCACGATCCGAGACCGGTGCCAACGGCTTTGCCGTCCCGGTGCGCTGAGTGCACGTCAGCCCTGCGAGGGGTCCTGCACGGCAGTCACGCCTCCCGCAACGGCTTTTCCCCTTCGGATGTCCGCTATGCGGACGGTTGGCGTCGATAGATGTGTAACAAGTCCGTTTCGCAGGGATCTCCTCCGAAACCCTTTGTCCGGATTTTGGAAGATGTAGGGCCCAGCTGTGATCGAACCGAGACCTCGTGGGTGTGGTTCGGCTCTGTCGCATGGCAGATAGTTAGGCGCGTAGAGCTCGGCTGAACGGGTCACGCGTCGACGGCGCAGGCTCGCGAGCCAGGGGGCACCTGATGATCTCCGACACCGGCGACGGGCGGTGGACGAAGACGTGTCGAGTGCTCCCCTTTGCGGTGAACCAGTGGATTCATGAGGAGGAACCCATGCGAGGTGCCACAAGCGCCATATGGGTCGCGTCGTCCCCGATGACAGGTGTAGGTCCCGTGGGTACGTTCGGTCCTGTTCCCGCTCCCACGGCCGAGGCAACGATCCGGCGTCGCGAACTTCCTTGACTGCCCGGTCCGTGCCCGGCCGGCGCCGGCCGCGGACCAGGGTTCCCCGGCGGTGGGGTTCACCTCCAGTCGCTGATCCAGTCGCGCGCTTCAATGACGTACGCCGTGCGAAGGTCGTCGGACCGCTTGTGTACCGCCGACGACCTCCAACACCTGTGAAACGGACGAATCATGACGAGTCCAACCGAGATCGAGGGTGCTGTGGCCTCTCCCGTCTTGGAGAAAGAGAGCGGGCCGCAGGGCGACGCCCAGGAGCCGAAGAAGCTCGAGGGCCGCAGCCCCGGGCAGCTGATGTGGGCGCGTTTCAAGAGCGACCGCACCGGAGTGGTCTCCGCCTGTGTCGTCCTGTTCTTCTTCGCGATCGCGGCAGCGGCGCCGCTGATCTCGAAGGCGTACGGCAAGGACCCGTACACGCTCTACGGGCAGGAGAACCCGGACCTCCTGGACATGTTCACCATGCCGGCGGCGCCCTTCGGCGGCATCACCGGCGAGTTCTGGTTCGGCATCGAGCCGGGCCTGGGCCGTGACGTGTTCACCCAGCTGCTGTACGGCATCCGGACCTCGCTGTTCACGGCGCTGGTCGCGGCGCTTCTGGTGACTCTCATCGGGGTGTTGATCGGTCTCGTCGGGGGTTACTTCGGCGGCAGGATCGACTACTGGCTCGGCCGGGTGACCGACTTCTTCATGGCCCTGCCCAACCAGCTCTTCTTCGTCGCCGCGATGCCCGTCATCACCACGGTGTTCGTCGCTCCGGACGAGGAGACGCCCACCTATGTGCGGGCCAGCGCGATCATCATCGTGCTCTCGTTCCTGGGATGGATGAGCATGGCCCGGATCGTCCGGGCCGCCACGCTGGCGCTGCGCGACCGGGAGTTCATCGAGGCGGCGCGCATCTCCGGGGCCTCGCCCTGGCGGATCATCCGCAAGGAACTGCTGCCCAACGTCGTCACGCCGGTGCTGGTCCAGGCGACCCTCGCGCTGCCGTCCCTCATCCTCAGCATCGCCTTCCTCTCCTTCGTGGGCGTCGGATACGTCGAACCCACGCCGGACTGGGGCCGCATGTTCGCCATCGGGGCAGACATCGTGGAGGCGGACCCGTACTACATGCTCTTCCCCGGAATCGCCATGGTGGTCTTCATTGTGGCCTTCAACCTTCTCGGTGACTCGGTGCGGGACGCGTTCGATCCCAAGACGGGCCGCTGAGTCCGGGGGACTCCGCGTTCTTGCCCCGGTCGGCCTCGGCGCCACTCGGCCCGCTTCCGGCCAGCAACAACCACGCTCACTACTCACAGGCAGGTGGATTCGACTCCATGAGCATCTTCCGAAACCGCACCGCTACGGCCGCGATTGTCGCGGTGGCGGCCGGCGCCCTGACCCTCACCGCATGCGGCGGGGGCGACGGCGGCAGCTCCGCCAAGGACACCAGCAAGCAGAAGAAGGACGCCGCCGCCCAGTCGAAGCCGGTGCAGATCGGCGATGCCAAGGCATCGACCGGCCCCGCCGCCGAGATCCCCGGCGCCAAGGCGGGCGGCACCGCGGTCGTCTACCAGGAGACGGACTTCTCGCACCTGGACCCGGGCCAGATCTACGTCTCGGACGGCAAGCTGCTCAGCCGCCTGATCTACCGTGGTCTGACCCAGTACTCCGAGGACGACGAGGGCAACCTGACCGTCGTGGGCGACCTCGCCACCGACGCGGGCAAGGTCTCCGACGGCGGCAAGACCTGGACCTACACGCTCAAGGACAACCTCAAGGACGAGAACGGCGACCCGATCAACTCGGCGGACATCCGCCACTCGATCGAGCGCATGTACTCGTCGTTCATCACCGACGGCCCGACCTACCTCCAGCAGTGGCTGTCCGGTGCCGGTACCACCTACCGTGACGCGTACAAGGGTCCGGACAAGGGCAAGCACCTGCCCGACGACGTCCTCGAGACGCCGGACGACAAGACGGTCGTCTTCCACTTCAAGGACGCGCGGCCCGACCTCCCGCAGATGCTGACCATGCCCGGTTACAGCGTCGTCCCGGAGGAGTCGGACACCAAGGAGAAGTACGACACCGACCCGGTCGCCTCGGGCCCGTACAAGATCGCCGAGTTCAAGCCGGGCAAGTCCATGAAGCTGGTCAAGAACGACCAGTGGGACCCGAAGTCCGACTCGGTGCGTCACCAGTACGTGGACGGCTTCGACATCTCGATGAACCACGATGACGAGGACCAGACCAAGACCCTGCTCGCCGACCAGGGCGAGGCCAAGAACGCGATGATGTTCACGGGTCAGGTCGCCACCACGCAGCTGCAGAAGGTCGTGGGCGACAAGGAGGTCATGGACAACCGCACGATCCAGGGCTACGCGCCCTACGTGTGGCAGCTCAACTTCAACATGGACCGCGTCAAGGACAAGAAGCTCCGTGACGCGATCACCCTGGCCATGCCCTCCTCCTCGGTCTTCAAGGCCGACGGCGGCGCCTACGGCGGTGAGGTCGCCAACTCGCTGATGTCGCCCACCACCCCGGGCTACACCGAGGACTACGACCCGTTCAACCGGTCCAAGAAGCCCAACGGTGACATCGAGGCCGCCAAGAAGCTGATCAAGGAAGGCGGCTTCGAGGGCAAGAAGCTCGTCTACGCCTACGCGAACACGCCGACCCGTCAGCAGCAGTCCGTGCTGATCGCCGACGCGCTGGAGAAGATCGGCCTCGACATCCAGAAGAAGGAGATCGACTCCGCCACCTGGTACGAGCAGGTCGGTAAGGTCGACAACGGTCTGGACCTGTACATGACCGGCTGGGGTCAGGACTGGCCGTCCGCCAGCACCGTCTTCCCGCCGCTGTACGACGGCACGACGATCCAGGACGGTGCGTCGAACTACGCGCACATCAACGACGACCACGTCAACTCCGAGATCGCGCGCATCCAGAAGATCACCGACACCGAAGAGGCCACCAAGGCCTGGGCCGAGCTGAACGAGTACATCTCGGACGAGGTCAACCCGGCCGCTCCGCTGTACTACACCAAGGTCTTCCAGATCTTCGGCTCGAACATCGGCGGCATCCGCTACAGCTCGGACTCGAGCTACGTGGACGTCACGCGGATCTTCCTGAAGAAGTAGTAGCCGGCTCGTAGGGAAACCGGGGGTGGGCGCGCGGCGGAGCGCCCACCCCCGGGGCCCGGATCTCGTCCCGACCTCCCCAACCGACTGCCGCCGTCCTGAGAGCAGCCTTCTGCCATGCTTCAATTCCTCATTCGCCGGACATTCGGCGCGGCGCTGATTCTGCTGTTGATCAGTGCGTTCACGTTCTTCATGTTCTTCGCGATCCCGCAGGACCCGGCCCTGCTGGCCTGTGGCAAGAACTGCACCCCGGACGCGCTGGAGGTCATCCACAAGAACCTGGGCCTCGACAAACCGGTCACCGTCCAGTACTGGATCTTCCTGACCGGCATCTTCACCGGGCGGGACTTCGCCGTCGGTCACTGCGCCGCCCCTTGTTTCGGTGTCTCGTTCGCCAACAACCAGAACGTCTGGGACACGATCGTCGACCGCTTCCCGCTCACTCTCTCGCTGACCCTCGGCGGTCTGGTGGTCTTCCTCATCGTCGGCCTCGGCGCCGGTCTGCTGGCAGCCAAGTTCCGCGGCACCTGGCTGGACAAGACCTTCAGCAGCGGTTCGCTGGTCCTCAGCTCGCTGCAGATCTACTTCCTCGGCCCGCTCGTGATGCTCGCCTTCGTCTACAGCACCGGTTGGCTCGACAAGCCGAAGTACGTGCCGTTCTCCGAGGACCTCGGCGGCTGGTTCATGGGCCTGCTGATCCCCTGGCTCGTCATGGCGACCATCTTCACCGCCAACTACACCCGTATGAGCCGCTCCTCGATGATCGAGCAGCTCCAGGAAGAACACGTGAAGGCGGCCCGCGCCAAGGGCATGTCGGGCAACTACGTCTTCATGCGCTACGCCTGGCGCGGTTCCCTCATCCCCATCGTCACCATTCTCGGCATCGACCTGGCCTCGCTGCTGGCGGGCGGCATGGTGACGGAGAAGACCTTCGGCCTGGCCGGTCTCGGCCGGCTCGCGCTGGACTCCGTCATCAACAAGGACCTGCCGATGCTGATGGGCGTCATGCTGATCAGCGCGTCCCTCATCATCCTCTTCAACCTGATCGTGGACGCCCTGTACGCCGTCATCGACCCGCGCGTGCGTCTGTCCTAGGAGAACCACCGTGACCACTCTGACCAAGCCCGACGAGGCCGCGGCCCCCGCCGCGGGGGGAGCCTTCCTCTCGGTGCGCGACCTCAAGGTCCACTTCTCCACCGACGACGGCATCGTCAAGGCGGTGGACGGACTCTCCTTCGACCTGGAGCGCGGCAGGACCCTCGGCATCGTGGGCGAGTCCGGCTCCGGCAAGTCGGTGACCAACCTGGCCGTCCTCGGCCTGCACAACCGCAAGAAGACCGCCATCGAGGGGTCGATCAAGCTGGACGGTCAGGAACTGACCAGTGCCGACGAGAAGCAGCTGGAGACGCTGCGCGGCAAGAAGATGGCGATGATCTTCCAGGACGCGCTCACCGCGCTGTCGCCGTACTACACGGTCGGCCGACAGATCGCCGAGCCGTTCATGAAGCACACCGGCGCCTCCAAGAAGGACGCCCGGGAGCGCGCCGTCGACCTGCTCGAGAAGGTCGGCATCCCGCACCCGAAGCAGCGGGTCGACGACTACCCGCACCAGTTCTCCGGCGGTATGCGCCAGCGCGCCATGATCGCCATGTCGCTCTCCTGCAACCCCGACCTGCTCATCGCCGACGAGCCGACCACGGCGCTCGACGTGACGGTGCAGGCGCAGATCCTCGACCTGCTCAAGGACCTCCAGCAGGAGTTCGGCTCCGCGATCATCATGATCACCCACGACCTGGGCGTGGTCGCCAACATGGCCGACGACATCCTGGTGATGTACGCCGGCCGAGCCGTCGAGCGCGGCACGGTGCGCGAGGTGCTCAAGGAGCCGCAGCACCCGTACACCTGGGGTCTGCTGGGGTCGATGCCGCGGCTCACCTCCGACGTGGACGAGCCGCTGATGCCGATTCCCGGATCGCCGCCGTCGCTGCTCAACCCGCCCACGGGGTGCGCGTTCCACCCGCGGTGCGGCTTCACCGACCTGGTTTCCGGCAGCCGTTGCTCGGGTGAGCGTCCTGAGCTCGCCCCGGGGCGTGCGGCCGCCTGCCACCTGACGGTGGAACAGCGGCAGCAGGTGTTCATCGACAAGATTCAGCCCCGGCTGGGCTGAGCTGAAACCGGCGACTGGGGCATCACCATGAGCGACACAACCAAGACGACCACGGCGGTCGCCGACGAGGTCCCGCAGCAGCGGGACGGCGACGCCACACCGCTTCTGCAGGTCAAGGGCCTGAAGAAGCACTTCCCGATCAAGGGCGGCTTCCCGATCCGGCGTACCGTCGGCGCGGTCAAGGCCGTCGACGGCGTCGATTTCGAGGTCTTCCCCGGGGAGAGCCTCGGCCTCGTCGGCGAGTCCGGCTGCGGCAAGTCGACCACCGGCCGGCTGCTGACCCGTCTGTACGAGCCCACCGAGGGCACCATCGCGTACAAGGGCCAGGACATCAGCCACGCGAGCCGGGCCAAGCTGGCGCCGATCCGGTCCGAGATCCAGATGATCTTCCAGGACCCGTACACGGCGCTGAACCCGCGCCAGACCGTGGGCACGATCATCGCGGGCCCGATGGAGATCAACGGCATCAACCCGCCCGGCGGCCGCGAGCAGCGGGTCCGGGAGCTCCTGGAGATCGTCGGTCTCAACCCGGAGCACTACAACCGCTTCCCCCACGAGTTCTCCGGCGGCCAGCGCCAGCGCATCGGTGTCGCGCGGGCCGTCGCCCTGGAGCCGAAGCTGATCGTCGCCGACGAACCGGTCTCGGCCCTCGACGTGTCGATCCAGGCCCAGGTGATCAACCTGCTGCAGAAGGTGCAGCGGGAGATGGGGATCGCGTTCGTCTTCATCGCGCACGACCTGGCGATCGTGCGGCACTTCTCGCAGCGCGTCGCGGTGATGTACCTGGGCAAGATCGTGGAGGTCGCGGACCGCGACTCGCTCTACAACCGGCCCCGGCACCCCTACACGCACGCGCTGCTGTCGGCCGTGCCCGAGGTGGACATCGACGCGGACAAGAGGGAGCGCATCCGCCTGCAGGGCGACGTGCCCTCGCCGATCTCGCCGCCCTCCGGCTGCCGGTTCCGTACGCGGTGCTGGAAGGCGCAGGACAAGTGCGCGACCGAGGAACCGCCGCTGGTCCAGATCTCCGGCAGCAGGCCGGGGCACCTGACCGCCTGCCACTTCCCGGAGGAGCCCACCATCGTGGGCCGTGACGAGGACGTCGTCATGGACCCGGCGCTCGCGGCCCTGGAGGACATCCACTCCACCGGCTCGGCCGTCGAGAAGGCCTGACGTCCGGGCCGTCGCCACGGGCGGCGGCCCGACCCGCTGACGACACCCGGCATCCCGTACAGGGGTGCCGGGTGCCGGTCTTTTCCGCCTCCTCGCGCCTTCTGACACCGCATCGCGTTATCCCCCGTCATCCCTCCCGCGTGCGCCGCCGGACGGGTGCATACGGCCGAGGTCGCGCCCGTACGGGCGCCGCGCGTGTGCGTGACGCACCCTTTGCGTCGATATTGGCGTAAAGCGTCAGCGCACCACTGCGTACGTACGAGGAGGCACTCCATGCGCGGAGCCACGCACGCCGGATGGGCCGTCTGCGCGGTGGCGGTCGCCCTCACGGCGACGGCCTGCGGGGGCGGGGACGGCGGGGGCGGCAGCGGTGACGCCGGTGCGGTGCTGAGCGCCTCCTGGGGGGACCCGCAGAACCCGTTGGAGCCGGCCAACACCAATGAGGTGCAGGGCGGCAAGGTCCTCGACATGATCTTCCGGGGTCTCAAGCGCTACCACCCGGAGACCGGCGAGGCCCAGGACATGCTCGCCGAGTCCATCGAGACCACGGACTCCCAGAACTTCACCGTCAAGGTCAAGGACGGCTGGACCTTCAGCAACGGCGAGAAGGTCACCGCCAAGTCCTTCGTGGACGCCTGGAACTACGGCGCGAGCCTGCGGAACAACCAGCGCAACGCCTACTTCTTCGGCTACATCGAGGGCTACGACCGGACCCATCCCGAGGACGGCGGCGAGCAGAGCGCCGACACGCTCTCCGGGCTCGAGGTGGTCGACGAACTGACCTTCACCGTCAAGCTCACCCAGAAGTTCTCGACCTTCCCCGACACCCTCGGCTACGCCGCCTTCGCCCCGCTGCCCCGGGCCTTCTTCGACGACCACGACGCCTGGGTAGCCAAGCCGGTCGGCAACGGCCCGTACGCGGTCGACACGTACACCAAGGGATCGCAGATGTCCCTGCGGAAGTGGGAGGACTACCCCGGCGACGACGCGGCGCAGAACGGCGGCGTCGACCTCAAGGTCTACACCGACAACAACACCGCCTACACCGACCTCATCGCCGGGAACCTCGACCTCGTCGACGACGTCCCCGCCTCCCAGCTGAAGAACGTCGGGAGCGACCTGGACGACCGCTACCTCAACACCCCGGCCGGCATCATCCAGACCCTCGCCTTCCCGTACTACGACGAGAACTGGAACAAGTCCGGCTCGGAGAAGGTCCGCAAGGGCCTGTCCATGGCGATCGACCGCGACCAGATCACCGAGACCATCTTCGCGAAGACCCGCACCCCCGCCACCGACTGGACCTCCCCGGTCCTCGGCGAGGACGGCGGCTTCCAGGAGGGGCTGTGCGGTGAGGGGTGCGAGTACAAGCCCGCCGAGGCGAAGAAGCTCATCGAGGAGGGCGGCGGCCTGCCCGGCGGCAGGGTCACCCTCACCTACAACGCCGACACGGGCTCCCACAAGGACTGGGTCGACGCCGTCTGCAACTCCATCAACAACGCGCTGGACAACGAGCGCGCCTGCACCGGCAACCCGGTCGGCACCTTCGCCGACTTCCGCAACCAGATCACCCAGCAGAAGATGAGCGGCCCCTTCCGCGCCGGCTGGCAGATGGACTACCCGCTCATCCAGAACTTCCTCCAGCCGCTCTACTACACCAACGCCTCCTCCAACGACGGCAAGTGGTCCAACAACGACTTCGACGAGTTCGTCGACCAGGCCAACCAGGAGACCGACACCGCCAAGGCCATCGGCCTGTTCCAGCAGGCAGAGGAGGTCGTCCGCGACAACATGGCCGCCATCCCGCTGTGGTACCAGAACGGCAGCGCGGGCTGGTCCGAGCGGCTGTCCGACGTGAAGCTCAACCCCTTCAGCGTCCCCGTGTACGACCAGATCACGGTGAGCTGACCCGCCGTGGGACGCTACGTCGTCCGGCGGCTGCTCCAGATGATCCCGGTGTTCATCGGGGCCACGCTGCTGATCTTCCTCATGGTGAACGTGATGGGCGACCCCATCGCCGGCCTCTGCGGCGAGCGGCGCTGCGACCCGGCGACGGCCGCCCAGCTGGAGAGGGAGTTCGGCCTCGACAAGCCCGTCTGGCAGCAGTACCTGACCTACATGGGGAACCTGTTCACCGGCGACTTCGGTACGGCGTTCAACGGCCAGGAGGTCACCGAGCTGATGGCGACCGCGTTCCCCGTCACCATCCGGCTCACGCTCATCGCGATCCTCTTCGAGATCGTCATCGGCATCGCCCTCGGCGTGGTCACCGGACTGCGCCGGGGACGGCCCGTGGACACCGGCGTCCTGCTGCTCACCCTCGTCGTCATCTCCGTCCCCACCTTCGTCACCGGTCTGCTGCTCCAGCTGCTGCTGGGGGTGAAGTGGGGGTGGATCAGGCCGTCGGTGTCCTCCGAGGCCCCGTTCGGCGAGCTGATCCTGCCCGGACTGGTACTGGCCTCCGTCTCCCTCGCCTACGTCACCCGGCTGACCCGTACCTCCATCGCCGAGAACCGGCGCTCCGACTACGTCCGCACCGCCGTCGCCAAGGGTTTGCCCCGGCGCCGGGTGATCACCCGGCACCTGCTGCGCAACTCCCTCATCCCGGTGGTCACCTTCATCGGCGCGGACATCGGCTTCCTCATGGGCGGCGCGATCGTCACCGAGCGGATCTTCAACATCCACGGCGTCGGCTACCAGATCTACCAGGGCATCCTGCGGCAGAACACCCAGACCGTCGTCGGCTTCGTGACCGTCCTCGTCCTGGTCTTCCTCGTCGCCAACCTCGTCGTCGATCTTCTGTACGCCGTACTCGACCCGAGGATCCGCTATGCCTGAACAGCACTACGACCCCGACCGCGCGATCGCGGGGACCGGCATGGGCGGCACGATGGACCTGGGCGTCGACGAGGCCGAGACCCTGGAGAAGGCGGCCCCGAGCGGGCCGGACGGCACCGGCCCGCAGGGCAGGCCGCGTTCCCTGTGGTCCGACGCCTGGCGCGACCTGCGCCGCAACCCCGTCTTCGTCGTCTCCTCCCTGGTGATCCTCTTCCTGGTCGTCATTTCCCTGTGGCCCTCGCTGATCGCCTCCGGAAGCCCGCTGAAGTGCGACCTGGCCAAGGCCCAGGAGGGCTCGCAGGCCGGTCACCCCTTCGGCTTCAACGGGCAGGGCTGCGACGTCTACACCCGTACCGTCTACGGCGCCCGTACGTCCGTCACGGTCGGCGTCTGCGCCACGCTCGGGGTCGCGGTCCTCGGCAGCGTCCTGGGCGCGCTGGCCGGCTTCTTCGGCGGGGTGTGGGACTCGGTCCTGTCCCGGATCACCGACGTCTTCTTCGCCATCCCGGTCGTCCTCGGCGGTCTGGTGCTGCTGTCCGTGGTCACCAGCAGCTCCGTGTGGCCCGTCATCGGGTTCATGGTCCTGCTCGGCTGGCCGCAGCTGTCCCGGATCGCCCGCGGCTCGGTCATCACCGTCAAGCAGAACGACTACGTCCAGGCCGCGCGCGCCCTCGGCGCCTCCCACTCCCGCCTGATGCTCCGGCACATCGCGCCCAACGCCGTCGCCCCCGTCATCGTCGTGGCGACCATCGCGCTCGGTACGTACATCTCGCTGGAGGCGACCCTCTCCTACCTCGGCGTCGGCCTGAAGCCGCCCAGCGTCTCCTGGGGCATCGACATCTCCGCGGCCTCGCCCTACATCCGCAACGCCCCGCACGCGCTGCTGTGGCCCTCCGGCGCCCTCGCGGTCACCGTCCTGGCGTTCATCATGCTCGGCGACGCGGTGCGCGACGCCCTCGACCCGAAGCTGAGGTGAGCCGCCGTCATGCTGCTCGAAGTGCGTGACCTGCACGTGGAGTTCCGCACCCGGGACGGCGTCGCCAAGGCCGTCAACGGCGTCAGCCACGGCGTCGACGCGGGGGAGACGCTCGCGGTGCTCGGCGAGTCCGGCTCCGGCAAGTCGGTGACCGCGCAGGCGATCATGGGCATCCTCGACATGCCGCCCGGCCGGATCACCGGCGGCGAGGTCGTCTTCCAGGGCCGCGACCTCCTCGGCCTGAAGGAGGAACAGCGCCGCAGGGTCCGGGGCGCCGAGATGGCGATGATCTTCCAGGACGCGCTGTCCTCCCTCAACCCGGTGATCCCGGTCGGCGACCAGCTCGGCGAGATGTTCGTCGTCCACCGGGGCATGTCGAAGAAGGACGCGCGGGCCAAGGCCGTCGAGCTGATGGACCGGGTGCGCATCCCCGCCGCCCGGGAGCGGGCGCGGCAGTACCCGCACCAGTTCTCCGGCGGCATGCGCCAGCGCATCATGATCGCCATGGCGCTGGCCCTGGAACCGGCCCTGATCATCGCCGACGAACCGACCACCGCCCTCGACGTCACCGTGCAGGCCCAGGTCATGGAACTCCTCGCGGAACTACAGCGCGAGTACCGCATGGGGCTCGTCCTCATCACCCACGACCTCGGCGTGGTCGCCGACGTCGCCGACCGGATCGCCGTCATGTACGCGGGCCGGATCGTCGAGTCGGCCCCCGTGCACGACATCTACAAGGCCCCCGCCCACCCGTACACCCGGGGCCTGCTGGACTCCATCCCGCGCCTCGACCAGAAGGGCCGGGAGCTCTACGCCATCAAGGGACTGCCGCCCAACCTCATGGACATCCCGCCCGGCTGCGCCTTCCACCCCCGCTGCCCGATGGCCCGGGGCGTCTGCCGCACCGACGAGCCGCCGCTGTACGAGGTCTCGGGAACGCGGGGGAGCGCCTGCCACTTCTGGAGGGAGTGCCTCGATGGCTGAGCCGATCCTGGAGGTCTCCGGGCTGGTCAAGCACTACCCGCTGACCCGGGGCGTCCTGATCCGCAAACAGGTCGGCGCCGTGAAGGCCGTCGACGGGGTCGACTTCACGCTCGGCCGGGGCGAGACCCTGGGCATCGTGGGCGAGTCGGGGTGTGGCAAGTCCACGGTCGCGAAGATGCTGGTCCACCTGGAGAAGCCGACGGCCGGCGCGATCCGCTACAAGGGCGAGGACATCACCAGGCTGTCGGGGAAGGCGCTGAAGGCCGTCCGCCGCAACATCCAGATGGTGTTCCAGGACCCGTACACCTCCCTCAACCCCCGGATGACGGTGGGCGACATCATCGGGGAGCCCTTCGACATCCACCCCGAGGTGGCGCCGAAGGGCGACCGGCGGGGGCGGGTCCAGCACCTGCTGGACGTGGTCGGGCTCAACCCGGAGTACATCAACCGGTATCCGCACCAGTTCTCCGGCGGGCAGCGCCAGCGCATCGGCATCGCCCGCGGGCTGGCGCTGCGCCCCGAGGTGATCGTCGCCGACGAACCGGTCTCCGCGCTGGACGTCTCCGTCCAGGCCCAGGTCATCAACCTGATGGACCGGCTGCAGAGCGAGTTCGACCTGGCGTTCGTGTTCATCGCCCACGACCTGTCGATCGTCCGGCACATCTCCGACCGGGTCGGCGTGATGTACCTGGGCCGGATCGTCGAGATCGGTACCGACACCCAGATCTACGACCACCCGACCCACCCGTACACGCAGGCACTCCTGTCCGCCGTCCCCGTACCGGACCCGCAGGCACGGGAGCACCGCGAGCGGATCATTCTCACCGGCGACGTCCCGTCCCCCACCGACATCCCCTCCGGCTGCCGCTTCCGCACCCGCTGCTGGAAGGCCCGGGCGCGCTGCGCGCAGGAGGTCCCGCTGCTGGCGGTCCCCGAGGTCTTCCGCCAGGCCGGCGGCCCCGCGGCGCACGCCTCGGCGTGCCACTTCGCGGAGGAGAAGCAGGTGGTGCCGTCGGCTCCCCCGGGGGGGCCCCCGCCCCGCGGCGGACGGGGGCCGCCCGCCCGGGGGCTTATAAAAAAAAAACAACACACCACAACAAAAAAAA
>NZ_JBHXQZ010000148.1:0-11929 GCF_042717095.1 Streptomyces sp. NPDC058632
CGCCCGCACGGTGACGGGCGGGCGGGCCCACGGTCGAGGGTGCTTGGCCCGCGCTTACTCCTCGGAGTCGTCGAAGGGGTTCTCGACGAGCGCGTTGGAGTGGGAGGCCGAGTCGTGGGCCAGCTGACCCGGGTCGACGATCGGGGCGAAGACCTGTTCGTTGTCCATGAACTCTCCTTTGTCGCAAGGGAAGTACAGCGCTCCTTGAGCGCCACATGACAATTTACTGAATATGATTATCGTTTTCTACCCCTGGGAGAGGGTGATCTGGATAACACACCGGCCAGCCACCCTCGGGGTCCCGGCCCACCCGGCCCGCCACATTGAGCACATCCGCGAGCAACCCGGGAGTGACGACCTCCTTCGGGGTTCCGTCGGCCACCACGCGGCCGTCCCGCAGGGCGACGATCCGCTCGGCGAACCGGGCCGCGTGGGCCAGGTCGTGCAGCACCATCACGACGGTGAGCCCTCGCTCCTCACGCAGCCGCACCACGGTCTGCAGCACATCGAGTTGGTGATGCAGGTCCAGATAGGTGGTCGGTTCGTCGAGCAGCAGGACGCGGGTGTCCTGCGCGAGCGCCATCGCGAGCCGGACACGCTGCCGCTCACCCCCCGACAGCGCGTCCACGTCCCGGTCGGCCCACTGCTCCACGCCGACGTCGAGCAGCGCACGCCGTACGACCGGGTCGTCGCCTTCGCGCAGCATGCCGAGAGGACCGCGTGCCGCGTACCGCCCCTGCCTGACGAGGTGCCGGACGGTCATGCCGGGGACGGTCGGGGCCGACTGGTGCAGCAGCGCGACCCGGCGGGCGGTGGCTCGCCGGGACAGCCCGGCGAGGTCGTCGCCCCCGAGCAGGACGCGACCCTCGTCCGGCTGCAGCAGGCCGGCCGCCAGCCGCAACAGCGTCGACTTGCCGCAGCCGTTGAGGCCGATGAGGGCGGTCAGCTCACCCGGTTCGACCGTCACGTCGACGCCACGCAGCACGGCGCGGCCGGGGTAGCCGAAGCGGACTCCCTCGGCGCGAATACCCAAGGGTTCGGTCATGTTCTGTCCTTCGTCGACATCAGAACGTTCGGCCGGGCGCCCGGCGTACGACGACCAGCAGCAGCACGGCTCCGAGACAGGTGGTGAGCGCACCGACCGGCAGCGTGAGCCTGCTGCTGTCGAGCACGACGGCCAGCAGCCGCGAGGCCAGTTGCGCCGCTGCATCCGCCCCGCCCACCACGGCCGCCCCCACGAGGGCGGCACCGGGCAGCGTCACCCGCAGGTCCGCGCCGAACAGGGCCAGCGCGAGGTGCGGCACGAGCAGCCCGACGAAACCCAGCGCCCCCACGGCAGCCACCGCCCCCGCTGTCAGTGCCACGGCGCACAGCAGGGCGAGGGTCCGGGCCCGTGCGGCGGACAGCCCGGCCGCGCCGGCGATGTCGTCACCGCAGCGCAGCAGGGTCAGCGGTCCCGCCAGCAGCCACGCCAGCGCGCCCCAGCCCAACGCCCACGGCCACAACAGGTGCCAGTGCTGCCACACCCGGCCCTCCGTCGTACCGACGAGCCACTGGACAACACTGCCCAGCTCCCCCGGCGCCACCAGCAGCACCATGGCGGTGAGCCCGCCGAGCACCGCCGACACCAGCACCCCGTAGACGGCGGTCTGCGCGGGATCGCCCCCGCCACGCCCGGCGAGCAGCCACAGGAACGCGGCCCCGGTGAACCCGCCCAGACACGCCGCGACGACGACCGCGAGGGGCGATTCCCAGCCCGCCAGCCCGAGACCGGTCGCGGTGACCGCTCCGAGCACCGCGCCCGGAGTCACGCCCGTGACCTCCGGTCCGGCCAGCGGGTTGCGCAGAGCGGACTGCAGAACCAGTCCCGCCACGCCGAGGCACGCCCCCGCACCGAGGGCCACCAGCATCCGGGGCAGGCGGAGTTGGAGCAGGATGTGCCGCTCCGTCGCGTCACCGCCCCCGCCGAGGACCTCCCGGACCACGGTCGGCGACATGCCGCGTCCGGCCAGCAACTCCCCGCAGGCGCACACGACGAGGAGCGCGGCGAGCGCCCAGAACCGCCGGCTCACCGGGCCTCCTCCGATGTGGTTGTCCCCCTGGCCGGGAGGGGGGTGCCGGAAGCACCGTCGTCCTCGGGCATCTCCCCGTCCCCGCGTCTTCCTGGCTGCGCAGCTCTCGGCCTCCGCTTCCCCGACCGCAGCAGGGCGACACCGACGGGCACACCGAACAGGGACGTCCAGGCTCCGACAGGTGTCTCCACCGGCGCCAGCGCCAGCCGGGCCGGCACGTCGGCAACGGCCACCACGACGGCACCCCAGGCAGCCGACCAGGGCAGCCAACGCACGGCGTCCGCAGACGGATTGAGCCGCCGCGCCAAGTGCGGGGCGAGGAACCCGACCCACGCCACCGGACCGCACACGGCCGTCACGGGCGCGATCAGCAGGATGGCGATGGCCAGCGCGGCGAACCGGGCACGGTGCACACGGACACCCAACGCCTCGGCGTCCTCGTCCCCCAACCGCAGCACCGAGAGCACCGGCGCGCACAACACGAGCGCGGGTGCCGCAACGACCAGCCAGGGCCACAACCCCGTCACGTCGTCCCAGGTACGGGCGGACAGCGAGCCGAGCAGGTACCGGTAGATCAGCTGCAGGTCCAGCTGGTCGGCCATGACCATGAGCACAAGCAGCGCGGCCTGCAGAGCGGCGGCGACCGCGGCCCCGGTGAGCAGTACGGCGGACGGGCTGCGCCCCAATCCCGCGGCGAGCAGCGTGAACGCGCCGCCGAGTGCGGCCCCGCCGATGGCCAGCAGGGGCTGGACGGCGGCGGGGATGGACACCGCCAGCACCAGGGGCGCGGCGACCCCGAGCGCGGCCCCGGAAGACACACCCAGCATCTCGGGGACGGCGAGCGGGTTGCGCAACGCCTCCTGCAGCACGAGCCCCGCCACGCCCAGACAGGCCCCGGCGATCAACGCCAACATCAGCCGGGGCACGCGCAGTTCGGTGACGACGACCCCAGCGAGCGTGCTGTCCCCTTCCCGCAGCACACCGGGCAGGCGGTGCAGTGGGACGTAGGGCGTGCCCAGGCTCAGCATGCTTGCGGACGCTGCCACCAACAGCACTGTCACCACCAGAAGTTGCCCTCGTCTGCCGTGGCACGGGAACCGTACGGGCCACCGCCCGTGCGAGGTCGCGTCACCGGCCGCGGTTTCGGTCGCGGTCGGTGCGGTCACCGCAGGGCGGCCGTGGCCTCGTCGAGGACGATGCCCAGGGAGCGGGTGCCCCGCCCCTTGGCCCACACCTCGGAGTTCACCTCGTGAACCTCCCCGTTCCGCACAGCCGGGATCTTCCCCCACAGCGGGTTCTTCGCCAGCTTCTGCGACAGCTTGCCGTCCGGCTCGCCGAAGCTGATCGTCTCGACGAACAGTACGTCCACGTCGCGCGCGAGGATCTCCTCCAGGCTGTAACTCCCCTCCACACCGCGGGACTTCCAGGGGTAGTCCGCCAGCTTGGGGAACAGTCCCGCGGTCACGTCCGTCCCCGGGGTGGCGACGCCGAAGTTCTCGTCGCTGCCGTAGATGATGAGCGCGGTCTTGTCGCTCCTGGTCCGCTCCGCGTCGGCGAGTTTGGCGCGGAAGGCCTTCTCGGCCTTCTCGCCCTCGGCGGTGCGGCCGGTGAGCGCGGCGACGTCGCGCAGGTAACCGACGCTGTCCTGCCACTCCTCGGGCTGCATAGGCCAGAACGTGGTGGCGCCCCTCAGGGCAGGGGCAAGTTTGCCGTGGGTGTCCTCCAGGCCGATCACGAGGTCGGGCTTGAGGGAGAGGATCGCTTCCACCTCGGGGGCGATGAAGCCGCCGGGGACGACATCGACCTCCTTCGCCCTTTCCGCCCCGAGGAATCCGGGCTGGGCCAGGAGGGCGTTGTTCGTGGCCGTGGGGACGATGCCCAGCTCGGTCAGGATGTCGTCGCAGAGCGCGAACAGGCAGACGATGCGCTCCGGCTCCTGCTTCAGGGCGATCTTGACGCCGTTCGCGTCGGTCAACTGACGTGTCGCCTTGATGGGTTCCACAGTGACGTCGGTCTTCGCATCGCCCGCTGCGGTCTCTTCGCTCGCGGGTTCGGTGGACGCACCGCACCCGACCAGGACGGAACCCGCTATCGCCGCAGCGATCCAGGTGCGGACGAATCTCGACGGTGAGCCCGGCATCGATGCCCTCGCTTCTTCTCATGGTCCTGGAACACACCGAAGATACATGACGATAATCATTTTCATCAGATGGTCTATCAGGGAGGTTCTCGATGAACGCCGGCCCACTCCTGCTGGTCTCCGACCACACAGGCGGATCCGTGCACGTGCTGACCGTCCCGGACTGCGTGGAGACGCACCGTCTCACCGGCCGCCATCTCTCCGAACACGCCGGTTTCCTGGCACTGTCGGGCGGCAGGACCGCCTGCGTCGACGACCGCAGGGGCGAGCTTCTGGTACTCGACCCCTTCGGCGCCGAGCTGCTGGAAACCGCCGTACCGGTCGCCGGGCCGGCCGAGCACCTCGCCTGCGACCCGTCCGGCCGGTGGGTGGCCGTCACCACGGGTCTGGGGAAGAACAGCAGTCCGTGGTCCGACGTACTGACGGTCGTCGACCTGGCCACGGGAGACGCCACGCGGGTACGCATCCGCGTGGGCGAGCCCGGTGTGACGGTCATGGGCACAGGCGACCCCTTGGTCGTCCTTCGACACCGGGAACCCGGCGCTCTCGCCGTCCACCGGTTCGCCGACCTGTTCGACTCACAGCCCGGCTGTCCTCCGGTCACGCCCCACGCGGACCTCGCCCTGCCGGACGACGGGCACGGTGACGCCCAAGCTCCCTACTGCGCCCATGTGTTCGCGGCCACAGGTGAGGGCGTGCATCGGGCGCGCCGCGAGGGCGACGCACTCGTTCCGGAGCCGACGCTCCCGTGGGGTTCGTCCGCCCGAGGCTGGTACCTACGGTTCGACCCTCGGCGACGGGCGCTGTGGTCGACCCTGCGGGGCGGCCCCGCGGACCCGCTGCGCTGGCCGGAGTGGACGAATCAGGCGTGGCGCCACGATCTGGAAGCGGATCGCACGACCCTGACGGACCTCGGTCCGGGGCTGGTCTTCCGGCTGGCCCTTGCCAAGGACCACACCGCGTTCACCCGCATCCACCCGGACGGCGACGAACTGGTCCTGCTGGACGCCGAGGGCACCGTACGCCGCGCCCCTCTCAGCACCATGGACGGGGCTCCCCGACGCGGAGGCACCCCCTGGGAGGGCGTCCAGCGCCGTGCGGTGGCCGCCTCGCCGGGTGCCGACTGGGTTGCCGTCACTCGCGGCGGCCACGGCGAGGTTCACGTCTTCGACGCCCGGACGGCCTCCGAGGTGACCCGCTCGAAGCTGGACACACCACTCCACCACGGCGGCCACACGATGCTGCGCACTCAGGACGACGGCGCCGAAGGGGACCCGGTGGGGAGGTGATCCCACCAGGACGCGACCGGTCCATCCGCCGGACGGCCGCAGCACCGGGGTGACCGCGCCCCAAAGACGGTCATACCTGCTTCGTCGCATCGCGGTGTATGGCCTGGGGGTGACCCATGCGGATCACGCCCCAGGCCTCGCCGTGAGGATCCGGAACATGACCACAGCACCGTCGCGCGGGTGATGTTCGGGCCAGGAGCGGGGGTCATCTGGTCGCGGACCCGCGGTACAGGACGGGTTGTCAGCACACGGGCAGGAGTGACGCGTTGCAACTGGCCGCCGGACAGGCCCTGGGTCGGTGGGTAGGTCGACCGGGTCCGGGTTCAGGTCCAGTCGGGTGTCGAGTGGAGACGCCTCCTCGTACACCTGGCGGGGTAAGGCCGCACAGCAGCCGGACGGTCAAGATCTGGTGATGACCGCACGGTGGGTCGTTGAACGAACCGGGGAGGGCGTCCTGGTGTACGCACTGGAGGGTACGCAGTGCATGACGGCCTCCGCGCTCCAGCCGTTGTCGGCAGCGCCGCGCCGCGGTGTTCGAAGGGGCAGTCCGCGACGTACACGGTTCCCGACGTCAAGGGCATACGCGCACTCCCGGGTGTCAGCGGCTGCTGGATGTTCCCGTGTAGGGCAGTAGGGCCATCTCGCGGGCGTTCTTGATGGCGGCGGCGAGCTTGCGCTGCTGCTGGGCGGTGACACGGGTGACGCGGCGGCTGCGGATCTTGCCACGGTCGGAGACGAACCTGCGCAACAGGTCGGTGTCCTTGTAGTCGATATAAGTGATTCCGGCAGCGTCGAGCGGGTTGGGACGGGACTTGACGGGCTTGTGTGATTCAAGGCGGCGCGCCATGGGTGTTGCTCCTTGGAGTGCTGGAGTGCAGGAAGTGATAAGGGAGGTCAGGCGGGGTTGAGGAGGGTGTCGAAGGCGGCAGGGAAGTGTTTCCACGCCTCGCGGCCGGCAGCGTATTCGGCATCCGTCAGCAGGCAGGAGTCGAGGAGTTGTCCGAGTCCTTCGCGGTCCAGTCCCGGGGACGTGAAGACGAGGTGCTGGCAGCAGTCGCCGTGTTCGGGGTGCCAGTCCAGTGAGGCGGCGGCCTGCCGCATGGGTGGGACCATGTCCCAGTCGGCGTCGGGCAGGGAGGCCAGCCACGGGCCGGCGTCCTCCACGCACAGCGCGCCGCCTGCGGCGTCCCAGGCAAGCAGGGTGTCGGGGCGGTCGGCGAGCCAGAACCGGCCGCGGCTGCGCGCGGCCGCGCAGCACAGGTCCTCCAGTGCCTCGTAGAGGCGCCCGGGGTGGAATGGCCGGTGGCGGTGCCAGACGAGCGTGGCCACTCCGGCCTCGTCGGCCTCTTGAGGCAGCAGGGCGCACGCCGGATGTTGAGCGGCGGCCGCCGACTCGACGTCGAAACCGGCGAACGCCATGGCGGCGAGTTCGCCGGAGTCCGCCGCCACCTGACGGGCGGTGGGGTGCAGTTGCTTGAGGAGCGCGCGGTCTTCGCTGTCCGCGTCCTCGCTGTCGACCAGGGCGAGAACGGGCGCGTACTCCAGCTGGCGGGCCCAGGTGTCGCCGACGGTGCGCTGGTCGGTGGGGGCGGCCTCCAGGCCGGCTTGGGCCAGGTCGTCGCCGTTGGCCAGGTAGGGCAGCACGAGCGCGGGATCCACGGCGGTGATCACGTTTGTGAGGACCAGGTCCCCGTCCCCGTGAGCCGCGACGACCTCCGCCATCCCCTTCGGCTCGACCGAGTCCCACAGTTCGACGACGGCGAGCCGGGTCAGGCCACTGCCGGCCAGCCGCCCCAGCTCGGGGACGAGATCCTCGCGCAGCGCGCAGCAAGCGCAGTCGTTGACCAGCGGAGTTTCCCCCCGGGACAGGTCGCCGGAGGCGTCACGGATCAGGCGGCGCACGGTTCCGCTGCCCGCGCCGGTCAGATCGTGGTGCAGGGCGACACTGCCGGGTACGGCCCTCAGAAGCCGGTCGACAACCTCCCTGCGGGCGTCCGCATGGAGCCCTGCCACGAGAACGACGGGCAGCCGAAGGTCCTGCTCCATCATCGGGCTCCGTAGCGGCGCTCGAAGCGTTCGACCCGGCCCGCGGTGTCCAGGACGCGGGCGGTGCCGGTGTAGAAGGGGTGACTCACCGACGAGATCTCGACGTCGACGAGCGGGTAGGTGCGCCCGTCCTCCCACTCGATCGTCTTGTCGCTGGTCATCGTGGAGCGGGTGAGGAAGGCGTGGTGGGAAGCGGTGTCACGGAACACGACGGGGCCGTAGGCGGGGTGGATGCCGGGCTTCATGGCTGAGGAAAGCCTTTCAGGGGTGTGGGACGGAGGAGGGTTTCAGCGCTCTTCACGGAAGTCGACGTGGCGGCGGGCGATGGGGTCGTACTTGCGCAGCACCATCCGGTCGGGGTCGTTGCGCCGGTTCTTACGGGTGACGTAGGTGAAGCCGGTGCCCACGGTGGAGCGCAGTTTGATGACCGGGCGAAGTTCGGTGCGTGCCATGAGGCTAGTATATGGGAACGATTGTCATTACCAATAACTAGAGCTGCAGAGAGGCAGGTACCATCCATGTCCGCCCACTGCCAACTGACCGGCGCCGAGCCGGGCTTCGGCAACAAGATCTCCCACTCGCACCGGCGCACCTCGCGCCGCTTCGACCCGAACATCCAGCGCAAGCGCTACTGGCTCCCGAGCGAGGGGCGCAACGTCCGTCTGACCTTGAGCGCCAAGGCGATCAAAACGGTGGACGCCATCGGCATCGAGGCGGCCGTGGCACGGATCCGGGCACGCGGAGGAAAGGTCTGATGGCGAAGAAGAGCAAGATCGCGCAGAACGAGAAGCGCAAGGAGATCGTCGAGCGGTACGCCGCACGACGGGCCGAACTCAAAGAGATCATCCGCCGCCCCTCGTCGACCGAGGACGAACGCCGGATCGCCCTGGCGGAGCTGCGCCGGCAGCCGCGCAACGCCAGCGCCACCCGGGTGCGCAATCGCGACAGCGTGGACGGCCGTCCCCGTGGTTACCTGCGCAAGTTCGGTCTCTCCCGGGTCCGCGCCCGGGAGCAGGCGCACGCCGGCTTCCTGCCCGGGGTGACCAAGTCCTCCTGGTGACCGGACTCCGCTGACCCCGAGACCGCAGCCACCACGCCCCGGACAGACGGTGATCCGGCAGCCAGTCTCCTGGCTGCCGGATCACCGCTCGCCCCACCTTCTGGCCGGACAACCGTGGCACGAAGGGGTGCGCTTCCCGGTCACAGCGGCAGGACCGCGCCGATTCTCACCGGTTCCCTGGTTCCAGTCGCCCGCGCGCATGCCGCGCATCATGCCTGACAACAGTGTCATCCTGCGGGTGACTCATGACCCGCTGATCATTGCCGGCCTGGCCCCGATGGTGTTCTTCCCGAATCCCGCCACCGTGATCCCGGCCCGCCGGTGTCCATCGTCATCCTCACATCCTCACCGTCGCCGCCGGGATCGCGGTGCCGACCGTCGGCGACAAGGGCGACCTACTGTCCTCCCTGCCGGTGCACGGCCCTCGGGCTACGTCCCCGTCGGCGATTCACCCCCACGTCGGCGGGAGTGGTTCGGTGATGCAGGTGATCGAGACCGTCGAGGACGAGTGGTCCCCCGACGCGGGGGTGGTTCGTTGGAGGCGCTCGTCGAGTACGACCAGGTGTGGTCCCCGCCGACGCGGGGGTGGTTCGCAGAAGGATGCCGGGAGGAAGTCGCCGATGCCCATCAGATGACTTCGGCTGACCCGCTCTCGGCATACCACCAACAACGACCAGAATGCACCTGAGTTACCGGTATTGAGGCTAGAGAAGGCGACGGTACTTGTCGTGGTCGTAGGCGCGGCCGACTAGCAGGGCATGAGGCCTGTGCCGGAGCCGGCCGACAGGAAAGATCCGGACCATACGCGGACCAACCGAGCCGCAAAGGCCGCCTCTTACACCATCACTGCAGTTCAGGGGCTCGCAAGCGCTGTACCACCAGCAGACCAAGAACCTACTGGCACTCTCGGTCGCACTTCTCTATGGAGCGGCATGCGAAGTGTTGACGACACTCGGCCTTGTCGCCTCTCTACAACGCCATACAACGAGAGCGTCGCGCTGCGACCCCGGCGAGGCCGGACCGTGCCCCGAGTCAGTATTCGCCCGACCCCGCCGTAACCTGCTGAGGCCACGACACCTGACGGAGTTGCGAGAAGAGCATTCTGACCGCGGCTGACCAGGTGTCGGCAAAGTCAGCATTCGGTCGGCAAGAGTCCTGCCACAGCTGCCCACAGACGGCCACACCTTGGAATCGTCCGCCACGCGGATTCAGCCCCGCAACCCTCTGAGCCGCCCTCCCGCCAGCGATCGCAAACGGGAGCCGACACCTGGCCGCCTCCTGCTCACCGGTCGCCAAGTCTCAGGCATTCCCGCAGGTCAACGGACTCTTCCACGCGGCTTCAGCGGCACCGCCGGCAGCTCAGGGGCGGGCAGCGGACCCCCGTTGTACCCCTTGACCTCCCCGAACCGCGTCCCTTCCATCCAGTCCCGACGCGCCTGTTCGATCTCCTCCTGAGTCCGGCCGATCCAGTTCCAGAACATGATCAATTCCTCCTCGAACGGCTCGCCGCCCAGGAGCATCACGGACGCGTCGGACTCGGCGCGCAGGGGCAGTTCGTCGCGGCCGCAGCCGAGGTAGAGCATCGAGCCCGGCAGGACCGGTACGCCGTCCACACGGACCTCGCCGGACATCGCGAGGACGGCGTACTCGAAGTCGCGCTCCAGCGGCAGGCGGACGTCCGCGCCGTCCGCCAGGGACAGGTCGGCGCCGACGATCGGGGTGTAGGCCGTGCCGGGTGAGGTGGCGCCGTCGAGACTGCCGAGGATGAGCGTGGCGTCGACCCCCGGCGCCGTGACGACAGGCAGGTCGGCGTGGTGCTCGAAGCGGGGGTCTGTGTGGCGGTGGCCGTCCGGGAGGGCGACCCAGAGCTGGGCGCCGTGCAGGAAGCGGGCGTGCGGTCGGGGGCTCTCCTCGGAGTGGCTGATCGCCCTGCCGGACGTCATCAGGCCCAGTTCGCGCGGGCGGATCATCTGGAGGCTGCCCGTGGAGTCGCGGTGCAGGACCTCGCCCTCGTGCAGCCAGCTCACCGTCTGCAGACCCATGTGCGGGTGCGGTGCGACCTGCATGCCGGGCTCGTCGGCGATGTCGTCGGGACCGTAGTGGTCGACGAAGCACCAGGCGCCGACCATGCGCCGCCCCAGGTTCGGCAGCAGCCGCCGGACCTCGCTGGACTCTCCGAGCCTGACCTTCCGGGGGCTGAGGAGTTCCCGTACCGGCTCTGTCACCACGAAGCCGCGCCCTCCGCACAGGGACGGAACGGCCTCCCGCTCAAGATTGCTCATGCCGCACAACTTAGCCCCGCGTGGCGCGGTGCGTCGCGGCCGACCGCACGCCAAAGGCCGCCGGCCTCCTCGAACGCACCCGGGATCCGCGCGACCCGCACGCCGTGCAACCGGCGCTCACGGAACGGGGCACCGAGGTCGCCCGCCGGGCGATCGACGTCGTTCACGTGCTCCCGGGGCAGTTGCCGGAGCTCTTCGACGGCCTCGACGGTCCGCGCACCCGCGCGTTCACCCGCGATCCGACGATCCTCCCCGGCACGCCCCTCGCCGCATCGGCGGACGCCGCCGGCGACCACGCCAACGCTCACGAGACGGAGCGGTCCCGACCACCAGCCACCGCGCCTCCTGCCGACGGCCGTGTCATCGGCCTTGCCCACTACGCGGGCCGCGCCGTCCTGGAGGGCGTGCCGACCCGCCGCGGCACGCCCTCCAGCAGTCGGTAGCCCTCCGGCTCGTCAACCGTGGCCGAGGCGCCGGCCGGCCGCACCCGCCCGCCTCCGGGAGCCACTCCGGGCAAGTAGTGGAATATTCAAGCAACCCTGTCCGTTGTCGGCGTCGAAGGAGGTCACGAGTGGACACCACGTACTACTACGACCACGGAACCCCGGCCGAGCGCTGGGAGCGTGCCGGGCTGTTCTTCGACGCCAAGGACTACACCGCCGCGGCGCGCGTCCTGAGCGGGCTGGTCGAGGAGGCGCCGGAGCAGACCGGGCCGCGGCTGCTGCTGGCGCGTTCCTACTACCACTCGGCCCAACTGCGCCGCGCTGAGGCCGAGTTGCGCGTCATCGTGGAGCGCGACCCGGTGGAGCACTACGCCCGGCTGATGCTCGGCCGCACCCTGGAGCGACAGGGGCGGAGCGAGGAGGCGCAGTCCCACCTGCGGATCGCCGCGGCGCTGGGGGGCGACTTCGACGGCGGCGTCGACCGTGACGCCTCCGACCGCGAGCCCGGCCCCGCGCAGGCCGCGAGCCGGCCGCCGGTTCGGCCCGGCTCCGCGCAGTGATGCCCACGCGCGCCGGTGCCCGGTCCTCCCCGTAGGG
>NZ_JBHXQZ010000149.1:0-11838 GCF_042717095.1 Streptomyces sp. NPDC058632
GGCCCGGTCCGTCAGGACCGGGCGGGCGCTCCGCCGGTACGTCGTCGCGACCGGGGTCGGGTCACGCGCCGCTCTCCCGCAGCATGTCCTCGCGCTCGACGAGCTTCACCCGCTCGCGCCCCTGCGGCTCGCCCAGCGCCTTCTCCGCGGCGTCCAGCCGGTACCAGCCGTCCCAGGTGGTGTAGCGGACGGAGTGCTCGGCGAGGAACGCGTCCACGGCTTCGGGCTCGGGCGTCGCGGGCGTCTGCAGCCGTCCGTTCGCGAAGTCGTCCAGCAGGTTCGCCACCGTCTCGTTGGCGTCGCCCTTGGTGTGGCCGATCAGGCCGACGGGGCCGCGCCTGATCCAGCCGGTGACGTACGTCGACGCCAGGTGCTCGCCGTTCTCCTGGATGACCCGGCCGCCCTCGTCCGGAACGGTGCCGGAGTCGATGTCCCAGGGCAGCTTGGGGAGTTTGTCGGACAGGTAGCCCACCGCGCGGTAGACCGCGGTGACGTCCCAGTCCTTGAACTCGCCGGTGCCCTTGACGTTGCCGGTGCCGTCGAGCTCGGTGCGCTCGGTGCGCAGGCCGGTCACCTTGCCGTCCTCGCCGAGGATTTCCGACGGCGACTCGAAGAAGTGCAGGAACAGTTTGTGCGGGCGGTCGCCGGCATCGCGGATCGCCCACTTCTCCAGCGTCTTCGCGACCATGTCGGCCTGCTTGTTGCCGCGCCGGGTGGCGATCGACCCCTCGTCGTAGTCGATGTCCTCGGGGTCGACGACGACCTCGATGGTGGGGGAGTGGTCCAGCTCCCGCAGCTCCATCGGGCTGAACTTCGCCTGCGCCGGGCCGCGGCGGCCGAAGACGTGGATCTCCCGCGCCCTGTTGGCCTGCAGCCCCTCGTGGACGTTCGGCGGGATCTCCGTCGGCAGCAGTTCCTCCGCCGTCTTGGCGAGGATGCGCGCGACGTCCAGGGCGACGTTGCCGACCCCGAGCACGGCGACCTTCTCCGCCTCCAGCGGCCAGGTGCGCGGCACGTCCGGGTGTCCGTCGTACCAGGAGACGAAGTCCGCGGCACCGTACGAGCCGTCGAGGCCGATGCCCGGGAGGGAGGACATCGCCCGGTCGGCGGTCGCGCCGGTGGCGAATATCACGCCGTCGTAGAACGCGCGCAGGTCGTCGAGGTGGATGTCGGTGCCGTAGTCCACGTTGCCGAACAGCCGGATCTGCGGCTTGTCGAGCACCTGGTGCAGGGCCGTGATGATGCCCTTGATCCGCGGGTGGTCGGGAGCGACGCCGTAACGGATCAGACCGAAGGGTGCCGGCATCCGCTCGAAGATGTCGATCGAGACACCCGGGTCGGCGGCAACGTCGGACTTGAGCAGGGCGTCGGCGGCGTAGATCCCGGCGGGGCCGGATCCCACGACGGCTACCCGCAGGGGGCGGGGCATGGTCAGGTTCCCTTCGAGCGATGGACAAGAGCCTCGCCGGAAATCCTAAACTAAGGCATACCTAACCTGGTACGCGGGTCCGGTCTATGGACTCATAAGCGGACCTTATGACTGCCCTTACGGATCCCCGGGCAGCCCTTCGTGGATCACGGGATGGTCTGCTCGGCCCAGATGATCTTACCGGTCGGCAGGTAGCGGGTGCCCCACCGCTCCGACATCTGCGCCACCAGGAACAGGCCGCGCCCGCCCTCGTCGTTCATGGTGGCGTACCGCAGGTGCGGAGACGTGCTGCTGTTGTCGAAGACCTCGACGATCAGATTGCGGTCACGCAGCATCCGTACCTCGATGGGGACGCCCCCGTGGCGGATCGCGTTGGTGACCAGCTCGCTCAGGATCAGCTCCGTGGTGAAGGCCAGCTCGTCCAGGCCCCACTCGGACAGCTTCCGCGTGATCGTGGCACGCACCTCGGCGACCGCCGCCGGGTCGGACGGCACCGGCCACCGGGCGATCCGGTCCTCGGGGAGCGCCCGCGTACGCGCCACGAGCAGGGCGATGTCGTCCCGCGCCCTGATCGGACGCCGGGCCTCCAGCACGGCCCGGCAGGTGTCCTCGGAGGAGTCACCGGCCCGGGACAGCGCCTCGCGCAGCAGCTCCAGACCGACGTCGATGTCATGGTCCCGGTCCTCGACGAGCCCGTCCGTGTACAGGACCAGCCGGCTGCCCTCCGCCAGCTCCAGTTCGGCCGTCTCGAACGGCAGCCCGCCCAGCCCCAGGGGCGGACCGACGGGCACGTCCGCGTACTGCACGGTGCCGTCGGGACGGATCAGCGCGGGCGGCGGATGTCCCGCGCGGGCGACGGTGCAGCGCCGGGTGACCGGGTCGTAGACGGCGTACAGGCAGGTCGCCCCGGTCACCGGGGCGCTGTGCTCGTCCTCCGTCTCGTCCTGGTCGATGCGGCCGACCAGCTCGTCCAGCAGGCCCAGCAACTCGTCGGGCGGCAGGTCGAGCGCCGAGAAGTTGTGCACCGCCGTGCGCAGCCGCCCCATGGTGGCCGCCGCGTGCAGCCCGTGCCCGACGACGTCGCCGACCACCAGCGCGACCCGCGAACCGGACAGCGGCAGGACGTCGAACCAGTCGCCGCCCACCCCGGCCTGCGCGGGCAGATAGCGGTAGGCGATCTCCAGCGCACTCTGCTCGGGGAGGCTGCGCGGCAGCAGACTGCGCTGGAGCGTCACCGCCATGCTGTGCTCGCGCGTGTACCGGCGGGCGTTGTCGATGGACACCGCGGCCCGCGCGACCAGCTCCTCCGCCAGGGCCAGCTCCTCCTCGTCGAACGGCTCGGGCTTCTCGGAACGCCAGAAGCTGACCACACCCAGCACCAGGGAACCGGCCCGCAGGGGCACGGTGATCAGCGAGTGGATCCCGTACGCCACGATCTGCCCCGAGCGCTCGATGTCCTGCGCCCGCCACCCAGGGGCCTCACCCAGCCGGGGCTCGATGAGCGACCGGCCGGAGGCCAGGCTGCGGCCCTGCGGGGACGATCCGACGAACCGGGTCTGGGTGCCCACCGGGTACAGCGGGGTGTCCTTGCGGATACCGGTCATCGCCGTGCGGCGCACCGACCCCGCCACGTCCGGCTCACCGCCGGCCAGCACCGTCTCGAACAGGTCCACCGTGGTGAAGTCCGCGAACCGCGGTACGGCCAGTTCCGTCAGCTCCTCGGCCGTGCGCGCCACGTCCAGGCTGGTCCCGATTCCCACACCGGCGTCGTAGAGCATGTCGAGCCGCTCCCGCGCGGTCTCGGCCCGGCCGGACAGGGCGCGCAGCTCCGTGGAGTCGCGGACTGTGGCGACGCTGCCGGGCGGGCCTCCCACGCGGTCGGTGGACCGCTGGTTGACCGCCAGCAGCCGGTCGCCGACCCGGTGCACCTCGTCCGTGGCGACCCGCCCCGAGGACAGCAGGTCGGCGGTGCCGGGGTCGAGGGAGAGATCCAGCACGTCACGGCCCTCCGCGTCCTCGGGCAGGCCGAGCAGCCGGTGCGCCTCGTCGTTGGCGAGCAGCAGGGTGCCGTCGTCGTCGACGATGACCACGCCTTCCCGCACCGCGTGCAGCACCGCGTCGTGGTGCTCGTACATGCGGGTCATCTCGTACGGGCCCAGTCCGTGGGTCTGCCGCAGCAGGCGTCTGCTGACCAGGGCCGCGCCGGTGGTGGCCAGCACGAGCGCGACGGCCCCCGCGGCCAGCACCAGCGGCAGCTGCTCGTCGGCGACGCCGCCGACGTTCTCGGTCGTGATGCCGGCCGACACGAGACCCACGACGACGCCGTCGGAGTCGTTCACCGGCACCACGGCCTGGACCAGCGGGCCGATGGTGCCGGTGATCTCCTCGGTCACCGGCCGTCCGGCCAGCGCGGGCTGGAGAGTGCCGACGAACTTCTTGCCGATCCGGTCCGTCCTCGGGTGCGTGTAGCGGATGCCGTCGGTGTTCATGACGACGACGAAGTCGACCTCGGCCTGTTTGCGGACGGCCTCCGCCCGCGGCTGGAGCAGGAGGGTGGGATCGGGCGACTCGAGTGCCTCGACGATGCCCGGCGAGTGGGCCAGGGTCTCGGCCACGGCGAGAGACCGGTTGCGGGCCTCCAGTGTGCTGTCGTGCCGTACCTGCAGCACCAGCGCGAAGACGGCGGAGACGACCAGCAGCAGCACGATCACGACGTACAGGATGAAGACCTGGCCGGCGACGCTGCGGGCGCTCAGCAGTGACCGGACCCACTTCGGTGGGCGCCACCGAGAGCCACCGCCTCCCTGTCGCTGCCGACGTACGGAGGCCGTGGTGCCGGGCCGCTGGGGCGACCGGGCCAGGGATCGACCCATCAGTCGGACCATGTGCCGAGCTTACCTACAGCCCGGAACCGTGCGCTTTCGGCCGGATGGGGACGTGGAGCCGGGGACTGAGCAGTCGGCGGAGGAACTGCCGGCGCATGTCGAAAGCGCCGGGTCCCGATCGACGTGGGAGTGAAAGCGGTACGTTCCCCCTCCTTGCAGGAGGATCCGCCGTGACCGCGGACATGGCCGTCTCCCCCGACGGTCGCGTGGCCGGTACCGGTGTCGCCCCCGACCGCCCAGGACGCGACGGCGCCGAGGCGTTCTTCGGCCGGATGCACAAGATGGCGAGCCGGCGGCAGCGCCGGGGCGGCCACAGCGCCCTCGACCGGGCGAAGGCCGTCGCCGCCCACCTGGAGTACCGCTTCGGGAAGCAGGCCGGACCGGAGAAGCAGCCCGGACGGGATCACTCCTCGGTGCGGGCGGTCGGCCCCCACGGACCGCGCGACCGGTGGTGCGTTACCGGTCGCGCGGCCCGCTCCCCGTGCCACTGGCCCCCTCGGCGCTCGTCCCCCAACGGCGCTCGAGCGGGGCTCATTCCGCCAGCGCGAGGGCCAGCTCCGTCGTGGCACGGGCGATCTTGGTGTCCTGGTCGTCCATCAGGCGGCTCAGGTCACCCCGCCGGGCGCGCACCGCCTGCCGGGCAGCCCGCTCCCAGACGACCGGGTTCTCGCGGTGATTGAGCAGCTTGGGGTACGCGGCGGCGGTGCTCTCCCACTGCCGGGCGTCGGCGATGGCCTTGAGCAGCCGGATGATCTCGGCACGACAGGTCACGTGCGGCAGCTGCGCCAGCTCCCAGAGGAAGGGGACGGTGGCGGCCGTCGCCTGCTCCACCACGAAGCCGTACTGGCAGATCCGTTTCCGCAGATCCTCCAGGGCGGACCGGGCGGTGTCGGCGTCCCCCCAGGCGATGGCGTTGAGCAGCAGGGGGACGGCCGCCGCCGATCCGGTGGAGTCCTGGATGTCGCGCCACGGCACGCGGGACAGTGACGTGAGCGGTGTCGTACGGGCCATTCCGGTCGGGGACGTGTGGCGCACAGGGCGCTCGCTGCTCGGCTGTTCCGTAGAAGCGCTGCGCATCGCGTGGGTGCCTTTCGCGGCGGTCGTGTCGAATGGGGGGACGGTCAGGCGGGCGGCCGGGCCGACAGCCGGGCCCGGAGTGTCTTGTGTGCCGGGGGCGCCGGGAGCCGGCCCCCTGTCTCGGGCGGGGCGTCGACGGTCGGCCGGATCACTTGGTGCGCAGGTGAGGACACGCCATCTCCCCGATGCGACGTCAGGACGGGGCGCCAGCATGGGGGTTGACGCCCCCGCTATTATCCACGCTGAGAACGCTCGCGTGCAATTGCATGAGAAATTGCGTGAAGTTTTTTCGGGGCGGACCGGGGCGGACCGAGTGCGATCCGGCACGCCTCGGCGAACGGCCGGGCGCCGCCCGGCAGTGCACAGGAACAGCAAGGAGGCTTCGGTGCCAGGAGTGCGGAACGGAGTGCGGGCGAGTTCCTTGGACGCCTGCTGGATAAAGAGCCGGCACAGCAACGCCGAGGGCAACTGCGTCGAGGTGGCCCCGCTGGAGGACGGGGGTGTGGCGATGCGCAACTCCCGCGACCCCGACGGGCCCGCGCTGGTCTACACGCCGGCGGAACTGGCGGCGTTCCTGGCCGGGGCGAAGGACGGCGAGTTCGACCACCTGGTCTGACGGGACCGGCCGGCGCGATGAGGCGTCCGGTCCGCGCCGTCGTGCCGGAGCGGTGAAGTGGAGTTCAACTGCCCACTTCTGTAAGGCTTCTGCGGGGCACATGCGCTGTGGAACGCTGAGGTGCGATAGTGTAAACCGCCCTTGTGCCGGTCTGCTGGGAGTCAGGATGTCCGCCGCGTCGCATCGTATCTCCCGTCTGGAGCCCTATCTGGACCGGCCCGAGCCGGCTCCGACCCTGCTGAAGATGCTGGTCGGTGTGCAGTTGGCCGGCTTCCGTGAGGACGCCGGGCTGGCCCAGGACCAGGCGGCGCGCTCCGTCGGCTTCAGCGCGGCGAAGCTGTCCCGCATCGAGTCCGGCAAGGGCCGCCGCCCGCCGACGGAGAACGACATCCGGGCCCTGCTGAAGTTGTACGGCACCGACGACTACGAGGTCTCGGTACTGCTCAAACTGCTCCGGCGGGCCGGAGAGCCGGGCTGGTGGCAGCGGTACGACAAGCGGCTGATGCCCGAGTGGTTCGACCGGCTGGTCGGACTGCAGGAGGCCGCCGCCACCATCCGCACGTTCGAGATCCAGTACGTCCCCGGTCTGCTGCAGACCGCCGCCTACACCCGTGCGGTGGTGGAGCGCGGCCTGCCCAACGCGCCGGCGGGCGAGGTGCAGCGTCGCGTCGAACTCCGAATGCGGAGGGCCGCGTTGTTGATGCGTGAGGGCGCCCCGCAGCTGTGGGCGGTCATCGACGAGTCGGTTCTGCTGCGTGTGCTGGGCAGCGTCGAGGTGATGCGGGAGCAACTCGCCCACCTCATGCGGATGGCCGAGCGCTCCAACGTCACCGTGCAGATCGTGCCGTTGAGCGTGACGAACGCGTCGGCTCCCGCCATCCCGGTGACGTATCTGCGCTTCGGCGGCCTCGACCTGCCCGACGTGGTCTATCTGGAGCACATCAAGAGCGCCAACTTCCTCGAGGACCTCGACGAGACGGAGGAGTACCGGATCGCGCTGGACCGCCTCGCCGACGAGGCCCTGCGGCCCCGCGAATCCCTGGACCTGCTGCGCGCCACCATGCGGGAGCGCTACCCGGAGCCGCAGTCCGGGACGTAACACCTCGGTGCCTCGGGCCGGAACGCAGCGCGAACGCCTCTTGCCCGCCCCGGACCACCGGGGTCGCGCGCGAGGGGCGTCGGCGTGTCCGGGACCGCGCGGCGGGGCACGCGCTCGCGGAACCTACAGAGGGATCCGGCCCACGCCGCCGAACTCGATCCACTCCTGGGTGAGTTGACGGGGTACCACCTCGGTGTCCGGACGCCAGGTGGACACCTCCACCAATCCCGGCTCCAGTACCTCCAGACCCTCGAAGTACGACGCGACGTCGCTCTCCGTGCGCACCCGGCCCCAGTGTCCCCGGGTCGCCTGGTCCATGAACTCCGTGACGGACTTGCGGACTTCGGGGTCCCCGCTGACCAGCTGACACATCACCAGGAAGCTGCCCGGCGCGAGTCGTTCCCGGACCCGGCGGGCCACGGCGATCGGGCCGTCGGTGTCGCTGTCCGGGATGCAGTGGAACACGGAGTTGAACAGCACGCAGACCGGCTGCGAGAAGTCGATCAGGCGCTGCGTCTCGGCGTGGCCGAAGATCGAGTCGGTCTCCCGCATGTCGGCCTGGATGACCACCGTGCGCTCGTCCTGCTCCAGCAGCGCGCGCCCGTGCACCAGCACCATCGGGTCGTTGTCGACATACACCACATGGGTGGTCGGGTCGACACGCTGGGCGACCTGGTGGACGTTGTCCTGGGTGGGCAGGCCGGAGCCGTGGTCGAGGTACTGCCGGATCCCGTACTCCTGCGTGAGGATCCGGACGACCCGCTGGAGGAAGCGCCGGTTGTTCAGAGCCAGGCGGCGCGTGCTGGGCACCACCTTGTCCAGCTCTTCCACGGCGGCACGGTCGGCCGCATAGTTGTCCTTGCCGCCCAGGTAATAGTCGTACATGCGTGCGGCTGTCGGCACGGTTGCGTCGATCTCGGTGGACAGCTGATTGCCGGTGTGCATCGTTCCCCCTGCGGAGTGCCGCGCCAACTGGACTGGCTGGACAGGGAGTACATCCTAGGTAGCGCTGCGCGAGTGGGGCCAGCCCGTCGGCGGACAAGACGCCGAAGAGGCGGTGGGCCATCGTTGTCAGTACCTGCTGTCAGCAGGTGGTTGCGTTGCGTCAGGATCTGTATCGGTGCGGGTGTGCCGGTATCGTCGGTTTCATCCCCGTCGGCGTATGCGGCGGGCGGGGCCGGCCGGCCGATTCAGTCGCTTTCCCGGGAGACAGCCATGGACGCCATGGACGACTACTACGACCTGGGCGGCTATCGCCGCCCCGTGACGACCTCCGTGGCCGAGGCCCAACTCTGGTTCGAACGCGGGCTGTTGTGGACCTATGCGTTCAACCACGAGGAAGCGGTCGCCTGCTTCGAGAGGGCGGCCGAGGCCGACCCCGGCTGCGCCATGGCTTACTGGGGCATCGCCTACGCTCTCGGCCCGAACTACAACAAGCCCTGGGAGGCCTTCGACAACGACGACCTCATCCGCAGCGTCGAACGCACCCATGCCGCCGTCGAATCGGCGCACGAGAAGGCCGCGGGAGCCACCCCCGTGGAGCGGGCCCTCATCGGAGCCCTGCGCGCCCGCTACCCCCAGGGGCGGGTCGTCGAGGACTGCTCGGTGTGGAACGAGCCCTACGCGGACCGCATGCTCGCGGTGTACGAGAGCGCCCCCGACGACCCGGACGTCGCAGTGCTCTGCGCGGACGCCCTGATGAACCTCACCCCCTGGCAGCTCTGGGACCTGAAGACCGGCGGCCCCGCCGCGGGCGCCCGTACCCTGGAGGCCAAGGCCGTACTCGACCGGGCGCTCGCCGGTGACAGCGGTGCCCGGCATCCCGGCGTCGTGCACCTGTACATCCACCTGATGGAGATGTCCCCCACTCCGGAAGCGGCCCTCATGGTCGCCGACCGGCTGCGCGGCGCCGTACCCGACGCCGGACATCTGCGCCACATGCCCTCGCACCTCGAGGTGCTGTGCGGCGACTACCGGCGGGTCGTGTCCGACAACACCCTCGCGGTCGCCGCCGACGAGAAGTACCTCGCTCGGTCCGGCGCCATGAACTTCTACACCCTCTACCGAGCCCACAACCACCACTTCAGGATCTACGGCGCCATGTTCGCGGGCCTCTCGGAGATCGCCCTGGACGCCGCCGCGCAGCTCGAAGCCGCCGTCCCCGAGGAACTGCTCAGGGTGCAGAGCCCGCCGATGGCCGACTGGCTCGAGGGCTTCCTGGCGATGCGCTTCCACGTCCTCATCCGCTTCGGCCGCTGGGACGACATCCTGGCGCTGCCGTTCCCCGCCGACCCGGCGCTGTACCGCGCGACCACCGCGATGCTCCACTACGCCCGTGGCGTCGCCCTCTCGGCGACCGGCGAGATCGACCGGGCCGAGGCAGAGCGGGAGAGCTTTTGTGCCGCGGTGGACCGGGTGCCGGACACGCGCATGCTGTTCAACAACACCTGCCGGGACGTCCTCGCCATCGCGGCCGCGATGCTGGACGGCGAACTCGCCTACCGCAAGGGCGACTACGACGAGGCGTTCGCCGCACTGGAGCGGTCCATCGAGCTGGACGACAACCTCCCCTACGACGAGCCCTGGGGCTGGATGCAGCCCACCCGGCACGCGTACGGGGCCCTGCTGCTGGAACAGGGCCGCGTGGACGAGGCGGAGGCGGTCTACCGGGCGGACCTCGGCCTCGATCCCACCCTGCCCCGGCCGCTGCAACACCCGGGGAACGTCTGGGCGTTGCACGGGTTTTACGAGTGCCTGACGCGTACGGGCAGGACGGGGGAGGCCGCGATCGTGGCCCAACAGCTCAAGGCGGCGGCCGCGTTGGCGGACGTACCGATCGAGGCGTCCTGCTTCTGCCGGCTGGACACCCGTCCGACGGCCTCCGGCGCGGACGCGGACACCACCCGGGACGACTGCCACTGCGCCTGAGCCGAAGACGCTGGTACGGCCGGACGCCCCGGCGCCGGGGCGTCGGGGGCGGAACGGCGTGCCGGGGGCGTCAGTGGGTTTCCACGACCTCCTGGAACGACTCCATGCAGGGGAAGCAATGGCGGTCCGTCGCGCTCCGGCGACGGGGCTCGTCCTCCTTCTCGACCCCGCACAGCGTGGTCGTTCTGTCGGTGGTCAGAACATGCCACACAAGCTCCCCCGAAGTGTCCGCACCGCACCACATCTCGTGCATTCCCAGCTCCCTCCGGGTAGGCAGGCCGCTTCCATACGAGCACGGCGCGGGCCGATACGACGTCCGGGGAGGGCCATGCGGGTGATGTACGGGGCGGGTGCGTTTCCGTACGGCGGTCACCGTCGGCGTCGACTCCGGCGGTGACCGCGCCTCCTCGCCCCCCGGCTTCGCCGGCACACGCGGTGCCGAACACCGACGGCCCTCGGCCGATCGTCGCCGTCCTGCCGTCCTGCCGTCCTGCCGTCCTGCCGTCCTGCCGTCCTGCCGTCCTGCCGTCCTGCCGTCCTGCCGTCCTGTCGACGGGCGGCCGGGCCGATGAGACCGGTGAGATTGCCGGTCCGCGTGGGCGCCCTCCTCTCCGACAGTGGCAACCGCCAGCCCATCGGCGGCGCCCACGGCCGGCGCACGGTCACTTCCCACGTCGTACCCCGTGCACCGGCCACCGGGCGGACCGCCGCGACAGAGAGGACCACCCGCCGTGCAGCAGCACCCCCACACCGGCACCGCAGGCCCGACCACGCGCCCCTCCCGCGCCCGGCGCGGCAGGGCCGGACGGCTGACCGGACTGGCCGCGGCCGTCGCCGCCGTCGTCGGCCTCACCACCCTCACCGGTCCCGGCGCGCACGCCGCGGACAACCCCTACGAGCGCGGTCCGGCGCCGACCCAGTCCAGCATCGAGGCGCTGCGCGGCCCGTACGCCGTCTCCGAGACCTCGGTCTCCTCGCTCTCCGTCACCGGCTTCGGCGGGGGCACCATCTACTACCCGAGCAGCACTGCCGACGGCACGTTCGGCGCGATCGCCATCTCGCCCGGCTACACCGCCTACGAGTCCTCCATCGCCTGGCTGGGCCCGCGCCTGGCCTCCCAGGGATTCGTCGTCTTCACCATCGACACGAACACCACCCTCGACCAGCCCGCCTCCCGCGGCGACCAGCTGCTCGCCGCGCTCGACTACCTGACCGGGCGCAGTGCGGTCCGCGGCCGCGTCGACAGCAGCCGCCTCGGTGTCATGGGCCACTCGATGGGCGGTGGCGGCAGCCTCGAGGCAGCGAAGGACCGGCCCTCGCTCCAGGCGTCGATCCCGCTGACGCCCTGGAACCTCGACAAGACGTGGCCCGAGGTCAGGACCCCCACCCTGATCTTCGGGGCCGACGGTGACACGGTCGCCCCGGTCTCCAGCCATGCCGAGCCGCTCTACACCGGCCTGCCGTCCTCCCTCGACCGGGCCTACCTGGAGCTGAACAACGCCTCCCACTTCACGCCCAACTCCAGCAACACGACGATCGCGAAGTACAGCATTTCGTGGCTGAAGCGGTTCATCGACAACGACACCCGCTACGAGCAGTTCCTGTGCCCGCTGCCGCAGCGGAGCCTCACGATCGAGGAGTCGCGGGGCAACTGCCCGCACACCTCCTGACATCCCGTCGGACACCGACAGGCTCCGGTGGCGGGGGGGGGGGGGGCCCGGGCGCCCCCCCCCGGGGGGGGGCGGGGGGGGGTGTAAAAAAAACACCCCCCCCCACCCACCATGTGTTGGGTTTGATGGGTGGT
>NZ_JBHXQZ010000150.1:0-11510 GCF_042717095.1 Streptomyces sp. NPDC058632
GCCCGGAACCACGTCCCGGGCCGGGCGTCGCACCGCGGCCGGGCCGCGCGGGCGGGATCAGCCCGTGGGCTCGGCCGCGGCCGCGTAGGTGCGCAGGAACAGCGCCTCCGTGACCGAAAGCCGCTCCAGCTCGTCGGGCGAGACGCTCTCGTTCACCGCGTGGATCCGGGCCTCCGGCTCGCTCAGGCCGATGAGCAGGATCTCCGCCTGCGGGTAGAGGGCCGCGAGGGTGTTGCACAGCGGGATGGAGCCGCCCTGCCCCGCGCAGCTCATCTCCTGGCCCGGGTACGCGACCGCCATCGCGTCGGCCATGGCCCGGTAGGCCGGGCTGCTGGTGTCGGCGCGGAACGCCTGTCCCTGCCCGATGTGCTCGGTGCTCACCCGCGCGCCCCACGGCGTGTGCGCCTTCAGGTGCGCCTGGAGCAGCTCGGTCGCCTCGGCCGCGTCGACACCCGGCGGCACGCGCAGGCTGACCAGCGCGCGGGCGCTCGCCTGCACGGACGGGGTGGCGCCGACGACCGGCGGGCAGTCGATGCCGAGGACGGTGACGGCCGGGCGGGCCCAGATGCGGTCGGCGACCGTGCCGGAGCCGATCAGCTCCACGCCGTCGAGGACCTTGGCGTCCTTGCGGAACTGCTCGTCGTCGTACTGCAGCCCGTCCCAGGTGCTGTCGCCGGTCAACCCGTCGACGGTGGTGCTGCCGTCCTCGGCGCGCAGTGAGTCCAGGACGCGGACCAGGGCGGCCAGGGCGTCGGGTGCGGCGCCGCCGAACTGGCCCGAGTGCAGGTTGCCTTCAAGGGTGTCGACGCGCAGCCGTACGAGCGTCATGCCGCGCAGGGTGGCGGTCACTGTCGGCAGACCGGCACGGAAGTTGCCGCTGTCGCCGATGACGATCGTGTCGGCCGCCAGCAGTTCGGGGTGCTGCTCGGCGTACCGCTCCAGGCCGCCGGTGCCCTGCTCCTCCGAACCCTCGGCGATCACCTTCACGTTGACGGGAATGCCGCCGTTCGCCTTGAGCGCGCGCAGCGCCAGCAGGTGCATGATCACACCGCCCTTGCAGTCGGCGGTCCCGCGCCCGTACCAGCGGCCGTTCCGCTCGGTCAGCTCGAACGGCGGGGTGTCCCAGCCGGCCTCGTCCAGGGGCGGCTGCACGTCGTAGTGGGCGTACAGGAGCACCGTCCTGGCGCCCTCGGGACCGGGGAGGCAGCCGTACACCGACTGCGTGCCGTCCGGGGTGTCGAGGAGGGCCACGTCCTGGAAGCCCTCGGCGGTGAGAGCATCGGCGACCCAGCGTGCGGCGCCCTCGCTCTCGCCGCGGGGGAACTGGTCGAAGTCCGCCACCGACCGGAAGGCCACCAGTTCGGCGAGCTCCTCCTTCGCCCTGGGCATCAGTGAGGCGACGGTCATGGCGACCGGATTCGACGACATG
The DNA here is from genome assembly GCF_042717095.1 of Streptomyces sp. NPDC058632. Taxonomy (NCBI): domain Bacteria; kingdom Bacillati; phylum Actinomycetota; class Actinomycetes; order Kitasatosporales; family Streptomycetaceae; genus Streptomyces; species Streptomyces sp. NPDC058632. The sequence continues at coordinate 1,430 of NZ_JBHXQZ010000150.1, forward strand.
GGCACGCTCCTTGTGGGTGCGACGTTGTACGGGTGCGTACGTTCGTGGGCGAGACGATCGTGGAGCACGGGTGATGTCCGGTGTACGGGGCACCCATGCCGCACGATCCTCCCACAGCGGCCTCGAATGATCGTCGCCGTAGTATGCGGTGGACAGATGGGGGCACCCCCTGCTCGATTGAAGCCGGGAGCTGGGGGGAGGCAGGCGGCTGGATCGGGAGCAGTAGACCATCGTGAGCAGCGAGAACTCTTCGGCGGACGACGCGCGGCAAGTATGGGACGTCGTGGTGGTGGGCGCGGGACCCGCGGGGGCCTCGGCCGCCTACGCGGCAGCGGTCGCGGGGCGGCGCGTGCTGTTGCTGGAGAAGGCGGAACTGCCGCGTTACAAAACGTGCGGCGGCGGCATCATCGGCCCCTCGCGCGACAGTCTGCCACCCGGCTTCGAGCTTCCGCTGAAGGACCGGGTGCACGCGGTGACGTTCTCGAACAACGGCCGCTTCACCCGCACCCGCCGGTCCCGGCAGATGCTGTTCGGGCTGATCAACCGGCCCGAGTTCGACCACCAGCTGGTGGAACACGCGCAGAAGGCCGGCGCCGAGGTGCGCACCGGCGCCACCGTGCAGCGGATCGAGCAGCACGGCCCGGCCGTACCGGACCGCCGCACGGTCGCCCTCGTCCTGCAGGGTGGCGAGACCGTGCTCGCACGGGCGGTGGTCGGCGCGGACGGCAGCGCCGGCCGCATAGGAGCACACGTCGGGGTCAAGCTGGACCAGGTGGACCTGGGCCTGGAGGCGGAGATCCCGGTGCCGGAGACCGTCGCCGAGGACTGGAAGGGGCGGGTGCTCATCGACTGGGGCCCGATGCCCGGCAGTTACGGCTGGGTTTTCCCCAAGGGCGACACACTCACCGTCGGTGTGATCTCCCGGCGCGGTGAAGGCGCCGCGACCAAACGGTACTTGGAGGACTTCATCGGACGGCTCGGTCTCGCCGGCTTCGAACCGAGCATCTCCTCCGGTCACTTGACCCGATGCCGGGCGGACGACTCGCCGCTGTCGCGCGGACGGGTGCTCGTGTGCGGGGACGCCGCCGGGCTGCTGGAACCGTGGACCCGTGAGGGCATCTCGTTCGCGCTGCGCTCGGGCCGGCTGGCGGGGGAGTGGGCGGTACGCATCGCCGAGGCCCACGACGCCGTGGACACCCGTCGGCAGGCGCTGAACTACGCCTTCGCGGTCAAGGCGGGACTCGGCACCGAAATGAGCGTGGGCAAGCGGATGCTGGCCGCGTTCGAGCGGCGCCCGGGGGTGTTCCACGCCGTCCTCACCGGCTTCCGGCCCGCCTGGAACGCCTTCCGTGACATCACCCGCGGTTCGACGACCCTCGGCGAGCTGGTCCGCACCCATCCGCTGGCCCACCGCGCCATGATCGCGCTGGACCGGCGTCCCGCGGGCGGCGGCTCCGGCGCCGCGGACAGGCCCGGTGCGGGGGACAGTCCCGGGACCGGAGGCGGGTCCGGGGGCGGGTCCGGGGCCGGGGGCAAAACAGCGGCCGGAGGAGCGTCCGAGGCCGGGGGCACGTCCGCCGGTTCGTGACCGTGATCCGGAAGGCCGGGTGGTCGGGGGGCGATGCGGCGCAGTTCCTCGGCGGAGGAGCCGGGACCCACTCCGCCGAATCTGTCCGGGCGCCGGCCAACCGTGCGGGCCGGTGTTCCTGACGGTGGCCGTGGCCTGCTTCAGCGCGGCCGCCATCGGCCACCGCCATGCGGGGTGGGCGGCAACGGGAACCCTCTGGGCAGGGCATCTGCTGCTCGCCTCGCTGCTGTACCGGTGGCTGTCACCGGCCGGCGACACCGCTGCCTCCTGGAGCGAGGAGATCGTGATCGCCGCCTGGGCGGTGGCGGAACCGGCCAGGACCCGCGGAACCGACCGCCGCCGACGCCCTGTTCGACCTCATCGGGCGGGAACGGGAGGTGACGGCGCTGGTCGGCATCGGCCTGACCGATGAGGAGATCGCCCGCCGCCCGGTCGTCAGCCCGCTCACCTCCAAGACCCACGCAGGCCGCACCATGGTCGAACTCGGCGCCCGCGACCGCGCCCGACCGGTCGTCCCGGCCTACGAGTCGGGCCTGGTCCGACCTGGTCGGCTCGGTTGATCCGGCGCACGGAACCGCATCAGCACACTGATCACCCGAACGAGGAAGAGGACCGGCGCAAGCGCCACCCCGGCGCCGAGCAGCAGCCCTTCGACGGCATCAGGGAGAGTGAAGAGCAGCGCCGGACCCGCCGCGGCGCCGAAGACGACCGCAGCGGCGAACGCCGCGCTGCACAGCGCGTAGCCGATCTCGACGGTGATCGCATCCCGCTCGGCCTGAGTCCGTCGCACCCACAACTCCCCACCTGTGTAACCTGCTTGGTCTTCCCGGAGTCAAGCAGCCCCGGGTCCGGGCGGGCAAGGAGCGCCAAGCGCGTACGCGGCGTGGGCGGCGTGCCTGCTACGGTGCGGCCATGGCGGCGAAGCAGGTCGAACAGGCGCTCGTGCAGCAGTGGCGGGACATCCTGGCCCTGCATGCGCGCACACAGTGCGAACTCGACCGTGCACTGCACGAACACGGCCTGTGCGGCAGCGACTTCGAAGTCCTCGACATCCTCGCAGGCGCGCTGCGCGGCTGTTCCTACCGCGTCCAGGAGATCGCCGAGCGCGTCCACCTGAGCCAGAGCGCGCTGTCCCGGCTGATCGCCCGCCTGGAGCGGGAAGGACTCGCCGAACGGGGCTTGTGCGCGGAGGACCGGCGGGGCGTGCGGGTCTCGCTGACGGCGAAGGGGCGCGCGCTGCACGGCGACGTACTGCCCGTGCAGCGCGCGGTGCTGACCCGGATGCTCACGCGCGACTGACCCGGGGCCCCCGGGGAGGGGAAGCCAGGACCACGGCGGACGTGTCCTGCCAGAGCGCGGCGAGGTCCGGGTCGCCCGACACGGCCGGCATCGGCAGCCGGTTCCACAACGCGAGGTACAACTGCCCGGCCGGGCCGGAGAGTTCGCACTCGGCGTCCCCGGGCGCGTCCCGCGTGGTCACGGGCGGCTCCGGGGACAGCCGTACGGTCCACACCGCGTCGGCGTCCGTCACCCGCACCCGCAGGACGCGCGGCACTTCGGTACGGACCCGGCTCCTGGGACGGGCGTGGAAGCCGCGCAGCAGTTCGTCGATGCCGTCCACCGCGAAGTCCGTGGCGACCGGCGCCGGAGTGCCGCCGCGCGCCGCCTCCGCGTCGAACCGGTGCACCGCCGTCTCGTGTGCCTGACGGCGGGCCCAGAAGGCCAGGGCCGAGGTCGGCCCGGGCAGAAAGGTGAAGCACTCCACGTCGGGAGCCGCACCCGAGAGGGTGTCGACCAGCCCGTGATGACCTTCGCGGTACCAGGCCATGAGCTCGGCGCCGTCCAGCTCGGGAGGGTCGCCCACCGGACGGGGCCGGACACGCCGGTCGGCGACATGGGCGGCGGCCCACCGGTGCACCACGCCGGTGTGCCGGACCAGGTCGCGTACCCGCCACTCGGGGCAGGTCGGCACCTCGCAGTCCGGGCCGGCCTCCTCTGCGGCGTCGGCCAGCAGCCGGCCCTCTGCGTCCAGGATCCCTACGAACCAGGAAACGTCCATGAGAAGGAGTGTGCCGTACGCGGCCGCGGCCGGTGGAGTGAACGCGTGGCAGGCCATCCCTTGGTCAGAGGTCACGCCGGGTCCGCCTCGCGGGTTGCGAGCCCGATCACCGTGGCCACCGCCGCGAGTACCGCCACGCTGGTCAGGGCGGCCGGAAGGCTGAACCAGTCCGCCATGAACCCGATCGCCGGCGGACCGAGGAGCATGCCGCCGTACCCCAGGGTGGACGCCGTGGCGACACCACTCGGGCCGGCGAGCGCGCCCGCGCGTTCGATGGCCACCGGGAAGAGGTTGGCGAGGCCGACGCCGGTGACCGCGTAGCCGAGCAGAGCCCCCTCCAGCGAGGGCGCGAGCGCGCCGAGCAGCATCCCGGCGGTCGCGGTGGTACCGCCCACGACCAGGGTCCGGGTCCTGCCCAGCCGCTCGAGCAGCGTCGTACCGGTGAGCCGCCCGATCGTCATGGCGAGCGCGAAGCAGGAGTACCCGAGGGCCGCGACGCCCGGTGAGGCGCCGAGGTCCTCCTCCAGATGCAGCGCGCCCCAGTCGGCCAGGGCCCCCTCACCGTACGCGGTGCAGAGCGCGATCAGGCCGAAGACGATCACCAGCATGCGCGTACGGCCGTCCAGCCGGCGCGGGCCGCCCTGCTCGGTCCGCCCGGCGTACTTGCCCCGCCCCGGACCGTGGTCCGCGGGGCCCGGCGGCTCGATCCGCATGAGCATCCGCCCCGCGACGGCGGTCACCACCAGGCCGATCGTCGCGAGTCCCCACAGGTGCCGGGTGGGTGAGAGGGAACCGGCGACCAGGGCGCCCAGTCCCGCGCCGACCATGCCGCCCAGGCTGAACGCGGCGTGGAAGCTCGGCATGATGGGGCGCCGCAGTGCGGCCACCAGCTCGACGGCCGCACTGTTGAAGGCGACATTGATACCGCCGTAGGCCGCGCCGAACACCAGGAGTACGGCGCCGAGTGCGAGCGCGGAGTGAGTGAGCGGCGGCAGCCCGACACTGAGGCAGAGCAGGACCGCGCAGACCACGGTGACGGGGTGACTGCCGTAGCGGCGGCACAACCGGCCGGTGAAGACCATCGTGACGACGGCCCCGGCGGAGACCCCGAGCAGGGCGAGCCCCAGCCCGCTCGCGGAGGCGCCGGTCTGCTCCTTGACGGCGGGAATGCGCACGACCCAGCCGGCGAAGACGAAGCCGTCGAGGGCGAAGAAGAGGGTCAGGGCGAGACGGAGGCGGGCGAGGTCGGAACGCGGCACGACACTGTGCGAGCGGAATTTGTTTATTGGCGGCACAAAGTGAGGCTAAGTGGGCTTCCGGGGCAGGGGCAAGCAAGGGGCCGTCGGTTGTGAGCTGTCGGTCGGGGTCCGGCGGCCACGCTCCTTCGGTGATCCAGAACAGGCCGACCATGGCCATGTGCGTCTCCAGCGGCATCGTGCGTGCGGCGTCGGGCAGCGCCAGTCGGTCCGCCGCTCCGTCGGCGAGGATTTCCCACCCCCTTCCGCTTCCCCGGACGCGGAGGGTCGGCAGAGCGTTCCGCTTCCGGGGCGGACTCGGTCCGTGCGGCACGGGAGAAGGCGTCGATACCGCCGTGGGAGTGGCTCTGTAACCCGTGTGAACGCCTCGAATGGTGGGAGTCGGATCCATGGCTGACGGTAGATCACGTCGGGCCCGGTCCATGTGTTGACGTGGGGTCAGCAGCCGAGGTCACCGACGGAAGGATATTCGGATGCGCTCTGCCCGCATGCTGCTCGCCACCGCGACGGCCACCGCGGCCCTCGTGGTCTCGGCGCCCACAGCCTTCGCCACCCCGATGGGTGACGGGGAGCACGACAAGTCTTCCTACAGCAAGGAGCACGAGGAGGACAGCAGCCACGACAAGCCGAACGGCGGAATCCACACGGGCGGCGGTGCCCTGGCCGCCGTGGGTGAGGACGGCTGGAACGGCGAGCACGACAAGGAAGAGTCGAAGGACGAGTCGAAGTACGAGGACGAGGACAAGAAGAAGGACTGGGACAAGGACAAGGACGAGAACAAGGACGAGAACAAGGACGAGGACGAGGACAAGAAGAAGGACTGGGAGCACGGCAAGCCCAGCGGCGGCGTGCACACGGGCGGTGGCGCCCTGGCCGCCGTGGGTGAGGACGGCTGGAACGGCGAGCACGACAAGGAAGAGTCGAAGGAGGAGTCGAAGCACGAGGACAAGCACGAGTACGGGGGCAAGAAGGACTGGGAGCACGAGAAGCCGAGCGGTGGCGTGCACACCGGCGGTGGCGGGCTCTCCGACCCGAGTGTCTCCGGCGGCGGCCTGGCCGCGCTGGCGGTTCTCGGTGCCGGCGCCTACGCGCTGCGGCGCAAGAAGGCGTCCGGAAGCGTGGCCTGAGCCATGCCTGGCGCCATAGCAGACGGGGCCGCCGGACACGCGTCGCGTGTCATGGCGGCCCCGCTCGCCCTTTCGCCTCCCGTTTCCGCTGCCGCGTCCGAATGAGGTGGTCCCCCGATGGCAGCCCGCCCCCCTTCCTCCGTCCACACCGATCAGGCCCCGGCGCGGCGGAGGCTGCGCGCCGTCATGACGGCGATCTTCTGGGGTACGGCAACCCTGGTGCTGGCGGTGAGCCTGCTCGGCGGCAGGGAGGATCCCCCCGCTGACACCCTCGGCACGCACGCCCCTCCCGCGGCCTCCACCACTGCTTCCGCCTCCGCTCCTCCTTCTGCCACCGCCACGCGTCCTGAGCCAAGCCGTTCCGCCGCGCCCCGGTCGACCGGCACGTATCTGCCGCGGTCCGCCCCGACCCGGTTGCACATCCCCGACATCGACGTCGACGCGCCCTTCACCGATCTCGCCATCGGCGCTTCGGGCCAGCTCGACGCGCCGCCCCCGGACGACACCAACCTGGTCGGCTGGTTCGCCGACGGAGCGTCCCCGGGGGAGCGCGGAACATCGATCATCGCCGGACACGTGGACACGAAGACCTCGGCCGCGGTGTTCGCCCGGCTCTCCGAACTCGAGAAGGGCGACCGTTTCGAGGTGGAGCGGGCCGACGGGCGTGAGGCGGAGTTCGTGGTCGATCACGCGGAGTCGTTCGCCAAGGAAGACTTCCCCGACGAGCGCGTCTACGCCGATACGGACGATGCCCAGGTCCGGCTCATCACCTGCTCCGGGGACTACGACCGCAAGGCCAAGGACTACACCGAGAATCTGGTGGTCTTCGCCCACCTGGTCTGACGCACACGGACCGGTCGGGTCGACTCGCATGGATCGCTGCCCGGAAGGGGATAAGGACACCCTTCCGGGCAGCGCGTTCGTCAGGCCGTGGTGCAGACCGACCCGTTGAGGGTGAACGCCGACGGACTGGGGTTGCCGCCCGTCGTGGTGGCGGTGAAGCCGAGGGTGACGGAGCCCGCCGCGGGGATCGACGCGGTGTAGGGAGCCGAGGCGACACCGACCTCGGAACCGGTCTGGACGGGTGTGCCGCCCCACATGTTGGTGATGCGCTGGGGGCCGGGGAAGGTCCAGTTCAGCGTCCAGCCGGCGACCGCCGAACTGCCGGTGTTGCGGATGATCACCTCGCCCTGGAATCCGCCGGGCCACTCGTTCGTCACCCGGTAGGCGACCGCGCAGGCGCCCTGGCTCCCGCCGGAGGACGTGGTGACCGTCACCGTGCCGGAGCGCGACGAGCGGTTGCCGGCCGCGTCCCGGGCGTACACGGCGAACGTGTAGGAGGTCTCGGGAGAGAGGCCGGTGAGGGTGGCGGAGGTGCTTGCGGTCGTGGTGGCGACCGTTTCCCCGCCGTCGCCGATCCGGACGACGTCGTAACCCGTCACTCCGTTCTCGTCGGTGGCCGCCGCCCAGGAGAGCGTGGCCGACGACGAGGTCACAGCTGAGGCGGCCGGCGTGCCGGGCGCGGTCGGGGCCGTGGTGTCACCGCCCGATCCGGAGGAGTAGATCTCGGCCTCCTCGGAGGTGGCGGCAATGCCGTTGGCACCGTTGAAGAGGCGCTGCCCCCAACCGGTCAGCTGGTCCGGGTCGAAGTTCGTGACCATGTCCAGGTACTCGACCCCACCGCCGTTGCCGCTCCAGGACCAGCCGAGGTAGCCGAGGCCGAGCTGTTGGGTGACGGCCAGGATGGCGTCCTCGTCGGGGTTCCCGTCCGAGTGGTCGTGGCCGAACTCGCCGACCACGAGGGGGAGCCGTGCGGAGACGAAACGGCCCAGGTAGTCGCTGATCTCGGCGGCGGTGTCGAAGACGCCGTACATGTGGATGGAGAACACCGTGTTGGCGTCCGGATCGGCGGCGAAGACCGAGGCGGCGTTGTCCCGCATGGTGAACGCCCAGTCCTGGCCCCAGTTGGGGGCGTCGACCATCAGGGTGTGGTCGAAGCCCGCGTTGCGCAGCTTCTGGATGGCGGCCTTGGTGTCGGCCGTCCAGTTCGCGTAACCGGTGTTGCCGTAGGGCTCGTTGCCGATGTTGACGACGACGTGGTCCTCCTGGCCGGTCAGCGCGCTCCGGACGCCGATCCAGTAGTCGGCGGCGCGGGAGAGGGTGACCGCTCCGCTCTGCTCGCCGTAACCGGTGGTGTCGTGCACCTCGAGGACGCAGATCAGCCGGTTCTGCTTGCACTGCGCGACGACGTTCGCCACGTCGGCGGTGTCGTCGGCGGCCCACCGGTCGCCGCTGGAGAGGACCACACGTACGGTGTTGGCGCCCTTGGCCTTGATGTGCGCGAGGGAACCGATCCGGTCCGCGTACCAGGTGTGGGCGTGGTTGACCCCGCGCATCACGAAGTCGTTCCCGGAGGCCTCCAGCAGCCGGCCGTTCTCGACACGGAAGCCGGTGGGAGCCGCGTGCGCCGGGGTGCCCAGGGCGAGGAGGGGGAGCAGGAGACCCAGGAGAGCGGTGAGCAGACCGGCTGCACGGGGGAGTGCGGTGATACGGGGAGTGGGGGGCGGGACGGGGGGTGCGTGGGTGGGTGTGGGCGGGCGGGCTCTCATGGCGGCTCCAGAGGGGCGATTCGGGTGATACGAGTGATGTGGGGGTCGGGTCGGTCCCGGTGCTGGTGCGTGTCCGTGCCGTGGTTCATGGGGGAGCGTCATCCGTGCCGTGGATGGTGCGTGCGTCGGCGTGAGGGCTGTACCGGGGAGTGCTGTACGTGCGCCGTGGGTCAGGAGGTTGCAGTGGCCGTGCAGTCGACGGTTGCCGCCGGAGCCCCGGACGTTGCCGGGACGCCGGCGATGAAGCCGAAGGAGGTGCTCGCGCCGGGACCGAGGGTGCCGTTCCAGCCCGCGTCGGTGACGGTCGCCGTGCCGTCGGCGGCGGTGCCGAGCGTGCCGCCCCATACCTGGGTCAGCCGTGCGCCGGCGGCCGGTGCGACCGTCACGGTCCAGCCGGTGAGCGCGACGGCGGAGGTGTTCCGTACCGTCACCTCGGCCTGGTAGCCGCCCGGCCAGGTCGAACCGGCCAGGAACGACGCGGTGCAGGTGGCGTCGTCACCGGGGTCGCCCGGATCGCCGGGATCACCCGGGACGCCCCGGTCGAGGACGTCCGCCAGGGCCGGATACCAGCGGGCGGCGATCTTCTCGTTGCCGGCGTCGCCCGGGTGTACGCCGTCGTAGGTGTCGGTGGCCGTGTCGAAGCCCGTCCACTGGTCGACCACGGTCACCGGCGAACGGGTGGTACTCGTCTCCGCGGCCCACCCCGGAATCCGCGCGTTGAAGTCGACGACGCGCTGGGCGCAGCCGGTGCAGCCGGCGGGGTTCATCGGAATGATCTGGGCGACCAGGAGCCGTGTGTCCGGGTTGGCCGTCCGCATCTGCGTCACCAGCTTGGTGTAGGCGGCGAGGATGCGGTCGGGAGGGATACTGCTCCAGACGTCATTCGTACCGAAATGCATGACAACGATGTCCGGCCGACTCGCCGTCAGCCGTGCGGGCAGCAGGTCCTGGTCGGCGACGTTGGTCACCAGCTCGCCGCCGTGGCCCTCGTTGTCACCGTCGTACGCCACGCCGCAGCCCTGGCCCGGCAGGGTGCCGACGAAGTCGATGTCCGTGTGGCCGGCGTCCCGCAACCGGTTCCACAGCAGGGCCCGCCAGCAGCCCGGTGAGCCGGTGATCGAGTCGCCCAGCGGCATGATGCGGACGGGGGCCGCGTCCGGTGCCGCGGCCGCGCGCGGGGCGAGGGGGAGAGCGAGGGTGAGGCCGAGCGGGAGGAGCAGGGCGGTCAGCACGAGCAGGGCCCGTAGCGGTAAGTGGTCGATGACGCGCATGGTATTCCCTTCCCTGAATGAGGTGGGAGCGCTCCCATGGGGACATCAAGCCACTTTTGTCGGTAACCCGTCAAGAGGCGGGGGTGAGGGAGTGCGAGGCCATATGGGGGTGGGGCGCCGGGGGGCCCCCCCCACAACGCCCCGGCGGGCGGTACGCTAGGAGAATAACAA
>NZ_JBHXQZ010000151.1:0-11311 GCF_042717095.1 Streptomyces sp. NPDC058632
CCCGCCTGGGCATAGACGGTCCGGTTCAGAACCTCCCCGTCCCCACCCCACACGACCTCACGCAACGGCCGCTCCAGGTGCCCGTCCAGCCCCGCACACACCGCGTCGAACGCCTCCGCGAACACCGGAAAACGCCCATACAGCTCACGCCCCATGCCGAGCCGCTGCGAACCCTGACCCGAGAACAGGAAGGCGGTGGAGCCGCCCTGGGCGGTGCCTTCGAGGACGGCGGGGTGGGGTTCGGCGGCGGCGAGGGCGGTGAGGGCCTCGGCGGTGGTACCGGGGGCGGTGGCGAGGACCACCGCGCGGTGCGGCAGCGGGGCGCGACTGGTCGCCAGGGACAGGGCGATGTCGGCGTACCGGGGGGTAAGGCCCGGAGTCTTCGCGCCGTCGCCGAGGTGCGCGAGCAGCCGTTCGGCCTGGGCGCGCAGTGCGGCCTCGGAGCGGGCGGACAGCAGCCACGGGGTCACGGCGGGATCGACGGCCGGAGCCTCCGGCCCCGTGCCGTCGCCGGCTGCCGTCTCCTCCGCGGTGTCCGTACCGGCGGAGTCGGTGGCCTGTTCCAGCAGGACGTGGGCGTTGGTGCCGCTGATGCCGAAGGCGGAGACGCCGGCGCGGCGGGGGTGGTCGGCGGTGGGCCAGGGGGTGGCCTCGGTGAGGAGTTCGACGGCGCCGGTGGTCCAGTCGACGTTGGGGGTGGGGGTGTCGACGTGGAGGGTGGCGGGCAGCACGCCGTGGCGCATCGCCATGACCATCTTGATCACGCCCGCGACACCGGCGGCCGCCTGGGCGTGGCCGATGTTCGACTTGACGGCGCCGAGGCGCAGCGGCCGGTCGGCGGGCCGGTTCTGGCCATAAGTGGTGAGGAGGGCCTGCGCCTCTATGGGGTCGCCGAGGGTGGTGCCGGTGCCGTGGGCCTCGACGGCGTCGATCTGGTCGGGGGTGAGGCGGGCATCGGCGAGGGCGGCCTCGATGACGCGGCGCTGGGAGGGGCCGTTGGGGGCGGTGAGGCGGCTGCTGGCGCCGTCCTGGTTGACGGCGGTGCCGCGGATGACGGCGAGGACGGGGTGGCCGTTGCGGCGGGCGTCGGAGAGGCGCTCTACGAGGAGGACACCGACGCCCTCGCCCCAGGCGGTGCCGTCGGCCGCTTCGGCGAAGGGCTTGCAGCGGCCGTCGGGGGCGAGACCGCGCTGGCGGGAGAACTCGGTGAAGAGTTCGGTGGTCGGCATCATGGCGACGCCGCCGGCCAGCGCGAGGGAGCACTCGCCGGCGCGCAGGGCGCGGGTGGCGAGGTGGAGGGCGACGAGGGAGGAGGAGCAGGCGGTGTCGACGGTGACGGCCGGGCCCTCCAGGCCGAGGGTGTAGGAGATGCGGCCGGACAGGACGCTCATGGCGCCGCCGGTGAGATTGTGGCCCTCGGTCTCCTCGGTGGCGCGGGCGAGGGAGCCGTAGTTGGTGTCGGCGCCGCCGACGAAGACGCCGGTGTCGGTGTTGCGGAGTGAGGCGGGGCTGATGCGGGCGCGTTCGACCGCCTCCCAGGCGGTTTCCAGCAGGAGCCGCTGCTGGGGGTCCATGGCGAGGGCTTCGCGGGGGGCGATGCCGAAGAGGTCGGCGTCGAAGTCGGCGGCGCCGTCGAGGAAGCCGCCCTCGCGGACGTAGCTCTTTCCGGGGGTACCGGGGTCGGGGTCGTAGAGGGAGTCGAGGTCCCAGCCGCGGTCGTCGGGCAGCGGGCCGACGGCGTCGGTGCCGTCGGCGACGAGCCGCCACAGGTCCTCCGGGGAGCGGACGCCGCCGGGGAAGCGGCAGGCCATGCCGATGACGGCGATCGGCTCGCTCTGGCCGGCCTCGACAGACTCCAGCCGCTGACGGGTGCGACGCAGGTCTGCGGTGACCTTCTTGAGGTAGTCGCGGAGCTTGTCTTCGGAGCTTGCCATGGGGGTGGAATCCTCTGGTTCTGGAAGGACGCGGTGCCGGGCCGGGTGTGTCAGGCGAGGCCGAGTTCGTTGTCGATCAGGTCGAACATCTCGTCGTCCGTGGTGGTGTCGAGGTCGGTGTCGTCGCGTTCGCCGGTGGTCTCCGTGGTGGCGTCGAGCTTCCACTGGAGGGCCTGGAGTCGCTTGGCCAGGCGGGCCCGGTCCTGGTCGTCGAGCTCGGTGCCGCTGACGGCGGCCTCGAGGCCGGCGAGTTCGGCGAAGACTGGCTGGCCGGCGTCGCCGGACCCGGTGTCGCCGGTGCCGAGTTCGTCCCGCAGGTGGCGGACGAGGGCGGCGGGGTCCGGGTGGTCGAAGATGAGGGTGGTGGGCAGGGTCAGACCCGTCTCCGCGTTGAGGCGGTTGCGGAGTTCGACCGCGGTCAGGGAGGACATTCCGAGGTCGAGGAAGCCGCGCCCGGAGTCCAGCGCCTCGGCGGAGGCGTGGCCGAGGACGGCGGCGACGTGGCCGAGGACCGTGCGGTGCAGCAGGGCCTGCTGCTGGGGGCCGCTGAGCGCGGCGAGCCTGCGGCGGAAGTCCTGCGGTCCGCCCGTGGTTCCGGCGTCGGCGGCACGGCGGGCGGCCGGCCGGGCGAGGGCCCGCAGCAGCGGGGGCACCTGGTCGGCGCGCAGGGCGCGTGGATCGAGTCGTACGGGGACCAGGTGGGCGGTGTCCAGGGCGGTGGCCGCGTCGAGCAGGCCGAGGCCCTGGTCGGCGGTGAGGGGGCGGATCCCGGCCCGGTCCAGTCGGGCGAGGTCGGCTCGGTCGAGGGCGCCGGTGAGGTCGCTGCGGTCCTCCCAGAAGCCCCAGGCGAGGGAGACGGCGGTGAGGCCGCGGGCGCGCCGGTGCTGGGCGAGGGCGTCGAGGAAGGCGTTGGCGGCTGCGTAGTTGGCCTGGCCGGGGCCGCCCGCGAGGCCCGCGTAGGAGGAGAAGAGTACGAACGCGGAGAGCTTGGTGTCGCGGGTGAGTTCGTGCAGGTTCCAGGCGGCGTCGGCCTTGGGCCGCAGGACGTTGTCGAGGCGTTCCGGGGTGAGGGTGTCGAGGAGGCCGTCGTCGAGGACGCCGGCCGCGTGCACCACGGCGGTCAGGGGATGGTCGGCGGGTACGGCGGCGAGGGTCGAGGCGAGCTGGTCGCGGTCGGCGGCGTCGCAGGCGACGACGGAGACCTCGGCGCCGAGGGCGGTGAGGTCGTCGCGCAGGGCGGCGGCGCCGGGGGCGTCGGGGCCGCGGCGGCCGGTGAGCAGCAGGTGGCGTACGCCGTGCCGGGTGACGAGGTGGCGGGCGACGAGGGCACCGAGGACGCCGGTGCCGCCGGTGACGAGGACGGTGCCGGTGGCCGTGTCGTCGCCCCACGGGGTGCTGTCCGCGGGTGTGGTGCTGTCGCGGTCGGCGCGCACCAGGCGGGGCACGGTGACGGTGCCGGAGCGTACGGCGAACTGGTGCTCGCCGGTGCGGCCGGCCGCGGCGACGGCGGCGATCAGGGCGGTGGCCGACGGGTCGGCGTGATCCGCGTGGTCGCCGCCCGCGCCGTCGGTGGACGTGTCCCCGGTGGCCGGGTCGAGGTCGGCCAGGAGGAAGCGGCCGGGGTGTTCGGTCTGGGCGGAGCGCAGCAGGCCCCAGACGGTGGCGTCGGCGAGGGCCGGGACGCTGTCGTCCGGTCCGGTGGCGAGGGCGCCCTCGGTCACGACGAGGAGGCGGGTGGCCGTGTGGCGCGGGTCGCTCAGCCAGGTGGTGGCCAGGTGCAGGGCCCGGTGGGCGGAGGTGTGGGCGGCGGTCGCGGTGTCCTGGGCGGCCGCGCCGGTGGTGCCGTTGTCGTGGGTGTGGGGGACGACGACCACGGCCGGCTGCTCGGTGTCGCCGCTGTCCAGGGTGGTGGTGAGGTCGTCGAGGGTGGCGTGGACGTGAACGGTGGCGCCGGCCCGTTCGAGCGCGGCGGTGAGGCGTCCAGGGCCGCCGAGGACGGCCCAGGGCCCGGTGAGGTCCGCGGGGTCGGTGTCGCCGGTCCACGGGGTCCACTCGACGCGGTGCAGGGCGTCGGGGGTCGTGGTGGCCGGGAGCCGGTCCGGGGTGGCCGGTCGGGTGGTGGCCGTGGCGGTGAGGACGAGGGCTCCGGTGCCGTCGTGGGCGTGGACCGTCCAGGTGCCGCCGTCGCCGGTCAGCCGCAGGCGCAGCCGGGTGGCGCCGGTGGCGTACGTGGTGACGTCCTGCCAGCGGTACGGCAGTGCGGGCGCGTCGGCGTGCTCAGGGGTGGCGGCCAGGGCGAGGGCCGTCTGGAGGAGCGCCGGGTGGACGCGGAACCGGCCGGCGTCGGCATGGGCGTCCTCGGGGAGCTCCACGTCGGCGAGGAGGTCGGTGCCGTGCTGCCACACCGCGCGCAGGGTGCGGAAGCCGGTGCCGGTGTCCAGGCCGCTGCCGTCGAGGCGGTCGTGGGCCCGGTCGGGGTCGGCGGGGCGGGCGCCGGCGGGCGGCCAGGTGTCCGGGCCGGCCGGGGCGGGCACCGGGTCGCCCGCGGTGAGGGCGCCGGTGGCGTTCAGGGCCCAGGGCGCGTCGGTGCCGTCCGCGTCGGGGATGCGGGAGTGGACGGTGAGCGTGCGCCGGCCCGGGTCGGCGTCGGTGCCTCCGGGTGCGGAGACGGTGATCTGGAGGTCGACGCGGCCCCGGTCGGGGACGGTGATCGGGATGTGTTCGTCGAGGGTGGCGACGACCGGGCAGCCCGTCTCGTCGCCGGCCCGTACCGCCCAGTCGAGCAGGGCGGTGCCGGGGACGACGGCGGTGCCGTGCACGCGGTGGTCGTCCAGCCAGGGCTGGGCGGTCAGCGACAGACCGCCGGTGAGGACGGCGCCGCCGTCGGCGAGCCGGACGACGGTGTCGAGGCCGGTCGGGTCCGCCTGGGCGCCGGTCGCCTCCAGCCAGTACCGCTCGCGCTGGAAGGCGTAGGTGGGCAGGTCCACGGGTCGGCCGTGGGCGACGGCGGGCCGCCAGTCGACGGGGACTCCGGCGACGTGGGCGGCGGCGAGCGCGGTCAGCACCCGGTCGGCGCCGCCGTCGTCACGGCGCAGGGAGCCCAGGGCGACCGCGTCGGCTCCGGTGGCGGTGACGGTGTCCTCGATGCCGACGGTGAGCACCGGGTGAGGGCTGCACTCGACGAACACGTCGTGGCCCTGGTCGAGGAGGGCGCGCAGCGATTCCTCCAGGCGGACGGTGCCGCGCAGGTTGCGGTGCCAGTAGGGGGCGTCCAGGGCGGTGCCGGGCTGCCAGTCGGCGGTGACGGTGGAGAAGAACGGGATGTCGCCGTCGCGGGGTTCGATGCCGTCCAGGGCGGCGGGCAGGGTTTCGGCGAGCCGGTCGACGTGCGCGGAGTGGGAGGCGTAGTCGACGGGGATGCGACGGGCGCGTACGCCCCGCTCCTCGCAGGTGGCGAGGAGGGTGTCGAGGCCGTCGGTGTCACCGGAGACCACCACGGACGAGGGACCGTTGACGGCGGCGACCGAGACGCCGGGCAGTGCGGCGACGAGGTCGGTGACCTCGTCGTGCGGGGCGGTGACGGCCACCATGCCGCCGTGGCCGGAGAGTTCGCGGGCGATGGCGAGACTGCGCACGGCGACGATCCGCGCGGCGTCGTCGAGGGAGAGGGCGCCGCTGACTGCGGCGGCGGCGATCTCGCCCTGGGAGTGGCCGAGGACCGCGGCGGGCTTGAGGCCGTGGGCGCGCCACACCTCGGCGAGCGCGACCATCACCGCCCACAGCGCGGGCTGGGCGACGTCCACCCGGTCCAGGGCGGGTGCGCCTTCGGTGCCGCGCAGTACGTCGGTGAGGGACCAGTCGACGTACGGGGCCAGGGCGTCGGCGCACGCGGCGATCCGCTCGGCGAACACCGGGGAGGTGTCCAGGAGTTCGGCGCCCATGCCGGCCCACTGGGAGCCCTGTCCGGGGAAGACCAGGACGGCCCTGCGGTCGCGTCCGGCGCCCCGGCCGCCGCTGGTCACGGCGGGCGAGGGGGTGTCGTCGGCGAGGGCGGCGAGGCCGGCGCGGAAGTCGCCCGGGTTGGTGGCGACGACGACGGCGCGCCGTTCCAGGGCGGCGCGGCGGGTCACGAGGGACAGGGCGATGTCGGCGGGCGCGGCGTCGGGGTGCGCGTCGAGGTGCGCGAGCAGGGCCCGGGCCTGGCCGCGCAGGGCGGCGTCGCTGCGGGCGGACAGCACCCAGGGCAGCGGCCGGTCGGCAGGAATTTCCGGTGAGTCGTCACCGTCGATGTCGGCCCCGCCGGCGAACCCCGCTTCCGCCGGAGCCTGTTCGAGGATGACGTGGGCGTTGGTGCCGCTGATGCCGAAGGAGGAGACGGCGGCCCGCAGGGGCCGGGGGGTGGTCGCTTCGGGCCACTCGGTGGCCTCCGCGAGGACGCTGACGGCGCCGGCGGACCAGTCGACGTGCGGGGTGGGCGCGTCGACGTGCAGGCTCTTGGGCAGCAGGCCGTGCCGCAGGGCGAGGACCATCTTCATGACGCCGGCCACGCCCGCGGCGGCCTGGGTGTGACCCAGGTTGGACTTGACGGAGCCGAGCAGCAGGGGCCGCTCGGGGTCGCGGCCCTGGCCGTAGGTGGCGAGGAGGGCCTGGGCCTCGATGGGGTCGCCGAGGCGGGTGCCGGTGCCGTGCGCCTCGACGGCGTCGACCTCGGCGGCGCTGACGCCTGCGTCGGCCAGGGCCTGGCGGATGACGCGCTGCTGGGCGGGTCCGTTGGGCGCGGTGAGGCCGTTGGAGGCGCCGTCCTGGTTGATGGCGGAGCCGCGGACGACGGCGAGCACCTGGTGGCCGTTGCGGCGGGCGTCGGAGAGGCGTTCGACGAGGATGAGGCCGACGCCCTCGGAGAAGCCGGTGCCGTCGGCGGCGGCGGCGAACGGTTTGCAGCGGCCGTCGGCGGCCAGGCCCCGCTGGCGGGAGAAGTCGACGATGATCTCCGGCGAGGACATCACGGTGACACCGCCGGCCAGGGCCATGGTGCACTCGCCGCGGCGCAGCGCCTGGAGCGCCATGTGGAGGGCGACCAGGGAGGAGGAGCAGGCGGTGTCGACGGTGACGGCCGGGCCCTCCAGGCCGAGGGTGTAGGCGACGCGGCCGGAGACCACGCTGTTGGCGTTGCCGTTGTTGACGTAGCCGGCGACTTCGTCGGGGACGTGGGCGACGCGCTTGAGGTAATCGCTGGAGGACAGGCCGGCGAAGACGCCGGTGCGGCTGCCGCGCACCGACCGGGGGTCGATGCCGGCGCGCTCGAACGTCTCCCAGGCGGTCTCCAGAAGCAGCCGCTGCTGCGGGTCCATGGCGAGGGCCTCGCGCGGGGAGATGCCGAAGAAGTCGGCATCGAAGTCGGCGGCGTCGTGCAGGAAGCCGCCCTCGCGGGTGCGGGAGGTGACCTGGTCGCCGGGCAGGGCGTCGTAGAGGCCGTCGAGGTCCCAGCCGCGGTCGTCGGGGAACTCGGCGATGGCGTCGGTACCGTCGGCGAGGAGCCGCCACAGGTCCTCCGGGGAGCGCACCCCGCCGGGGAGACGGCAGGCCATGCCGACGATCGCGAACGGCTCGTCCTCCCCGGCCGCTGCCGGAAGGGGTGCCGGAGCGGCGGGCCCCGTGGCGGGGGCGCCGCCGGAGAGTTCGCCGTCGAGGTGGGCGGCGAGTTCGGCGAGGGTCGGGTGGTCGAAGACGAGGGTGGCGGGCAGGCGCAGCGCGGTGGCGGCGTTGAGCCGGTTGCGCAGTTCGACGGCGGTCAGCGAGTCGAAGCCGAGGTCGCGGAAGGCGCGGCCGGCGTGCAGTTGGTCGGGGTCGGTGTGGCCGAGGACGGCGGCGGCGTGGGTGGCGACGAGGTCGCGCAGGAGGGTGAGCCGGTCGTCGGCGGACAGGCCGGCCAGACGCAGCCGCAGTCCGTCGGTACCGCCGGCGGCGCCCGCTTCGGCGGTGCGGCGGACCGGGCCCCGGTACAGGGCGCGCAGCAGGTGCGGGACCTCGCCGTCGCCCGCGCGCAGTCGGCCGGTGTCGAGGCGGACGGGGACCAGGTGCGGGCGCTGTGCGGCGAGCGCGGCGTCGAACAGGGCCATGCCGTCGGCCGCGGACAACGGCAGGACGCCGGAGCGGCGGACGCGCGCGAGGTCGGTGTCGTCGAGGTGGCCGGTCATGGCGCTGGCGTCGGCCCACAGGCCCCAGGACAGGGAGGTGGCGGGCAGGCCGTCGGCGCGGCGGCGGTGGGCGAGGGCGTCGAGGTAGGTGTTGGCGGCGGCGTAGTTGGCCTGTCCGGCGTTGCCGAAGACGCCGGCGCCGGCGGAGAAGAGCACCAGGTCCGCGAGGTCGAGGTCGCGGGTGAGGCGGTGCAGGTGGCGGGCGGCGTCGGCCTTGGGGGCCAGGACGGTGCGCAGCCGGTCGGGAGTGAGGTGCTCGAGGGCTCCGTCGTCGAGGGCGCCGGCCGCGTGCACCACGGCGGTGAGCGGGTGGTCGGCGGGTACGGCGGCGAGGGTCGCGGCGAGCTGGTCGCGGTCGGCGGCGTCGCAGGCGACGACGGAGACCTCGGCGCCGAGGGCGGTGAGTTCGTCGCGCAGGGCGGCGGCGCCGGGGGCGTCGGGGCCGCGGCGGCCGGTGAGCAGCAGGTGGCGCATGCCGTGCCGGGTGACGAGGTGGCGGGCGAGGATGCCGCCGATGGTGCCGGTGCCGCCGGTGATCAGGACGGTGCCGTCGGGGTTCCAGGCGCGCGGCACGGTGAGGACGATCTTGCCGTAGTGCTTGGCCTGCGCCATGTGGCGGAAGGCGTCACGGGCGTGGTGGACGTCCCAGGTGACGGTGGGCAGCGGACTGAGGGCGCCGTCGGCGAAGAGGCGGGTGAGGTCGGCGAACATCTCCTGGATGCGGTCCTCGCCGGCCTCGCGCAGTTCGTACGCCTGGTAGAGGGCGACGCCGGGGTGGTCGCGGGTGACCTGCTCGGGGTCGCGGACGTCGGTCTTGCCCATTTCGACGAGGCGTCCGCCGGGGGCGAGCAGGCGCAGGGATGCGTCGACGAAGTCGCCGGCCAGCGAGTTCAGTACGACGTCCACGCCGCGTCCGCCGCTGGTGTCGCGGAACCGGTCCTCGAAGTCGAGGGTGCGGGAGGAGGCCAGGTGGTCGTCGGCCCAGCCCTCGGCGCGCAGCAGGCGCCGCTTGTGGTCGCCGGCGGTGCCGTAGACCTCGGCGCCCCAGTGGCGGGCGAGCTGGGCGGCGGCCATGCCCACGCCACCGGCGGCGGCGTGTACGAGGACGGACTCGCCCGCGGCGAGGCCGGCGAGGTCGCGCAGACCGTAGTAGGCGGTGAGGAAGGCGACGGGAACGGAGGCGGCCTGGGTGAACGTCCAGCCGTCGGGCATGGGGGCGACCATGCGGGCGTCGGCGACGGCGTGGGTGCCGAAGCCGCCGGTGACCAGGCCCATGACGCGGTCGCCGGGCGCGAAGCCGGTGACGCCGGGTCCGGTGGCGGTGACGACGCCCGCGGCTTCGGCGCCGAGGAGCACGGCGGGACCGGGGTACATGCCGAGGGTGTTGAGGACGTCGCGGAAGTTGAGGCCGGCGGCCCGTACCTCGATGAGGACGTGTCCGGGCGCGGGCTCGTCGGTGATCTCGGGGCAGGGCACCAGTTCCAGCTGGTCGACGGAACCCTTCAGCGGGATGTCGAGGCGCCAGGCGTCGGCGCCGTCGGGCGCGGCCAGGGCGTCGACGGTGCGGGGGCGGGTCAGCCGGGGCACATGAGCGGTGCCCTGGCGCAGGGCGAGCTGCGGTTCGCCGGTGGCGAGCGCGGCGGGCAGTGCCTGCCAGGAGTCCTCATGGATGTCGAGGTCGGCGAGGACGAGGCGGCCGGGGTGCTGGGACTGCGCGGAGCGCACCAGGCCCCAGACGGCGGCGCCGGGCAGGTCGTGCGCGGGATCGCCGGGTCCGGTGGCGACGGCGCCCCGGGTGACCACGACGAGGGGGATGTCCGCGGTGCGGTCGTCGGCGAGCCAGTCGTTGACGGTGCTCAGGACCTCGCCGAGGACGGTGTCCGGGGCGGCCGGGGTGTCGTCGCCGGGAGGGACGGCGGCCGTCGCGTCCTCACCGGGTGCGGCCGTCGCGTTCTGTCCGGCGAACAGTAGGACGGCGGTGGGGGGTTGGCCGGTGGCGTCGTCGAGAGCGGTGAGGCCGGCGAGGGCGGGCAGCGGGGTGCCGTCGGGGGCGGTGATGGGGGCGTCCGGGGTGCCGAGCACGGCCCAGCCGGTCGCGTGGGCGGGGGTGGCGGCAGGTGTGAGGGGGGTCCAGTCGAGGTGGAACAGCCAGTCGCGGGCGGCCCGTGCGGACGGGTCGAGGGTCTCGGCGGCCACCTCGCGGACGGCCAGCGAGTCGATGACGGCGACGGGCGCCCCGCTCGGGTCGGTCAGGTGGACGGTGACGGTGTCCTCGCCGGCCGGGGAGATCCGTACGCGCAGCGCGGTGGCGCCGGTGGCGTAGAGGGACACGCCGGACCAGGCGAAGGGAACGACGGTGCGGTCGTCGCCGCCGGGGGCGAGCCCGGCGGCGTGCAGGGCGGCGTCGAGCAGGGCGGGGTGGATGCCGAACCGGGCGGCGTCGCCACGGGCCTGGTCGGGCAGGACGACCTCGGCGAACACGTCGTCGCCGCGCCGCCAGGTGGCGCGCACGCCCTGGAAGACGGGGCCGTACTCGTAGCCGCGGCCGGCGAGCAGGTCGTAGAAGCCGTCGGCGGCCAGGGCGGTGGCGCCGGGCGGCGGCCAGGCGGTGAAGTCCTCGGGCCGTGCCGCGGCGGGGGCGCCGGGCTCGGCGAGGGTGCCCTGGGCGCGCAGGGTCCACAGGTCCTCGGTGTCGCCGTCGGGGCCGGTGGCCCGGGTGTGGACGGTGACGGGGCGGCGGCCGGAGTCGTCGGCTTCGCCGATGCCGATCTGGACCTGGACCTCGCCGCGCTCCTGGAGGACGACGGGTGCCTGGAGGGTCAGTTCGTCGACGCTGCCGACGCCGAGGACGTCACCGGCGCGGATGACGGACTCGACGAGTGCGGTGCCGGGGACTATGACGGTGCCGAAGACGGCGTGGTCGGCGAGCCAGGGCTGGCTGCGCAGGGACCAGCGGGCGGTGGCGACGAGTCCGTCGCCGCCGGCGAGTTCCACGGAGGCGCCGAGCAACGGGTGGTCGGGCGATTCCAGTCCGGCGGAGGTGACGTCGCCGGAGGAGTCGGCGAAGCGGGGCCAGTAGTGCTGCCGCTGGAAGGGGTAGGTGGGGAGGTCGACGCGCCGCGGGCGGGTGCCCGCGTAGAAGGCGTCCCAGTCCACGTCCGCGCCGCACGCCCACGCCTC
>NZ_JBHXQZ010000152.1:0-11230 GCF_042717095.1 Streptomyces sp. NPDC058632
GCGAACGCCCCGTGCTCCGGCACGATCGTCGGCCGCTCCTGGTGACGGGGGCCGCGCCGGCCTCGCCGGGAAGGGTGACGGCCGCGACGGACAGGCCCACGGCCGCAACTCCGAGCACGGTGAGCAGTCGGGCGGGGCGAGTCGGTCGGGTGATG
Source organism: Streptomyces sp. NPDC058632 (assembly GCF_042717095.1). Lineage (NCBI taxonomy): Bacteria > Bacillati > Actinomycetota > Actinomycetes > Kitasatosporales > Streptomycetaceae > Streptomyces > Streptomyces sp. NPDC058632. The sequence goes on from NZ_JBHXQZ010000152.1 coordinate 156, forward strand.
CGCATCCTCAACATTCTTCTTGCGGGCTGTTGCCCTGATTGGGCCGGGCCGGACCGACGAGACGGGCCCGACTCCGGCAAGGAACGCAGTGCACAACCAAGTTGCACGCAAACAGGTTTCCCCATCCTTTTTGGTCGCCGCCACTCGTGAACCGGCGCGCAGGGCCCCTCGTAGGGAGCAGTGACGCCCGGGCACACAGAGGCCCTTGCCGGTCGTCAGCCCTGCTGGGCGGTGTGGCGGCAACCAGCGGGGCGGCGGGGCAGGCCCTCTGCTCCGCCGGCCGCGTTTTCACCCGGTCCACCGCCGTCCGGGCGGCGTGGGCACGGGACGGGGCATGTCGGCGAGCAGCGCGCCGCGGACGAGTTCGCAGGAGAAGGCGTACGCGGCCGGCAGCGACGGGCCGCCGGTCCCCTGCCAGGTCATCAGCCCGGCGTCGGCGGCGTCCTCCAGCGCTCGCAGTACGGCGGCGAGGGGCAACTCGCAGGCGCGTGCCAGGAATCGTGCCTCGACCGGGCCGGACAGGACCGCCGTCTCCACGACGCGCCGGGCGTCGGGCGACAGTGCCGCCAGCCGGGCGCGGACCTCGCACCGGACCACGTGCGGCATCCGTACCGCAGTGCCGGCGGACGGGCCTGCCGACGCATCGAGGAGTTCGGTGAGGTAGGAGGCGTTGCCCCCGGTCAGGGCGTGGAGCCGGACCGCCTCGGCGGACGGCGGGGCGGAGGCGCCGGGCAGATCCGGCCCGCTCGGGCACCACGCACGCGGCCCGGCGTCCGGACCGGGCCCTTCGTCCACGCCCAGGGCGCCGCCGGTCCGGGAACGCCCCGCCCGGCCCGTGCCCCTTGCCCCTTGCCCGCAGCAGCTCTTCGACGTCGGCGACGTCGAGCGGTCCCACCTCGATGAGCCGGGTTCCGCTCCGGGCCAGTCGTGCCTGGAACCCGGCGACCGCGGGGTCACGGCTTTCCGTGACCGCGCACACCACCATGAGCGGGGCCTCACGTGGCACGTCCGCGTGGGCCGCCAGCGCCTCCAGGTCCTCGGGCGGCGCGCCCTGGATGTCGTCGACGAGGCACAGCACGGGCTCCACGTGCCGGGCGGGGCCCGGTTCGGCCCGTGATTCCCGCAGGACGCGCAGGGCCGCGCCGCCGTGCCCGGCCGCGCCCTCCGGCGTCGTATGCCGCGGATACCGGTCGTGGACCACGACCGACCCCGCGGCGCGGGCCGTCCGGCCGAACTCACGCAGCAGCCACGACTTCCCGGCCCCGGTGGCGCCGTGCAGCACGGCCCATACGGTGCGACCCGCCCTGGCCCGTGCCAACAGTTCCTCCAGAACGGCCAGTTGACGACTCCGGCCGGTCAGGGGCGGAGCCGGTGCCGGGGTGACCGACCGTTTCACAGCGCGTGGGCCGGCGCCGGGCGCGGTACCGGCCGGCTCCTGGTACAGCAGCGCCAGATGGGTCTGCCGCAGCTGGGGCCCGGGATCGGTTCCCAGGGTGTCCGCCAAGGTACGGCGCACCGTCTCGTACCGCTGGAGCGCCTCCGCGGTACGGCCGGCCGCCTGCAGGGCGTGCAGCAGCGTCACCCAGGACGTCTCGCGCAGCGGGTTCTCGCCGATGAGATCCTCGGAGGCCGCCACCGCCTGCTCGGCCCGTCCCTCGCCGAGCAGCAGGCGAGCCCACAAGTCCCTTGCCGAACAATGTAGTTCGGTCAGCCGGTCGGCCTCCTGCCGGGCGAAGAGGTACCCCTGGGCGTCGGCGTAGGGCTGCCCCCGCCACAGTGCCAGGGCCCGCTCGACCGTCTGGCGTGCGTGGTCGGCACGGCCTTCGTCGGCCAGGCGGTGAGCGTGCTCGACGGCCTCCTCGAACAGCATGGTGTCGCGGCGGTCGGGGGCGACCCGCAGGACGTATCCGGCGGAGGTACTGGCCAGGAGGGAGGATGTCCGCCCCGCGGAGGGCTCCTCCAGCACGGACCGCAGTCGGCTGATGTGCGCGTGCACCGAGGAAGCGGCCGAGGAGGGCGGCCTGCCGTTCCACAGGTCGTCGCAGATGCGCCCCACACTCACCGGGCGGCAGTCCTCCATGAGCAGCCGCAGCAGCAGGGCGCGGCGCTGCGGCGGCCGAGGTCGAGGTGTCCGCGGCCTCCTCTCGCCTCCAGCGGCCCGAGCACGCCGAAGAACGGGGCGGACGGCACCCCGTCGTCCCGCCGGTGCCCGCTGCCGCGGCCGGCGACGACGCGGAGGCCGGACGGCCGCGTCCCCGCGCCGGGACCGGTCGTAACCTGCGTCGGCGCGTCCCACGGCAGGTGTCCGACGGTCATCGTTTCCCTCCCCGGCCGTCGGCGGTGTACGAGGAGGGCCGGCCCGTGGGGTCCCGCTCCACGAGGGCCTCGGCCCGTTCTCCGACGTCCCTCAGCACCGCCTTGCTGCCGTCGGCCGTCCGGTGGTGGCCCGACCAGCGGTACCAGCAGAGGCCGGGCACGTACCGGACGCCGTGACGGTGGCGGTCGGGGAGGACTTCGGCGGGGCCCCGGTTGCTGATGCCGTCGGGCACCGGCCCGTGGCCGTCGGCGCGACCGGTCCTCGGCGCCGGACCCCCGGTGCCGTCGATCCCGCGTTGCCCGAACGGTTCGTCGGCCTCCGCGACGGCCCAGGTCGTCAGGATGGGGGGCGGCGTTCTCGTCGAGATCGGAGAAGAGCGTTTCCACGGTGTGGATCACCCAGCGGGCGTCCAGCCGGCCCGCGGTGGTGGCGACGGCCTGGCCCGGTGGCGAGGCCCTTGCCGTACGGGGAGGCACGCAGGCGGCGGCGCTCCTGAAGGACCTCCGGGCCGCCGCGGCGGTGGACCGCGCCGTTCACGCCGCCCCCGCCGAGCAGCGAGGAGTCGGCCGCGTTGACGATGGCGTCGACGCGTTCACGGGTGAGGCCGCCCCTGGGCGAGGGTGGCGGTGGTCACGGCTGCCGCAGCCTCCTCCAGACGGCCTTGGCCGCGTTGTGCCCGGACATGCCGTGCACGCCGGGGCCGGGCGGGGTGGCCGACGAACAGATGAACACGGCCGGATGCGGGGTGGCGTACGGGAACAGGGACAGGCGGGGCCGCAACAGGAGTTGGAGGCCGCTGGCCGCGCCGGAGCCGATGTCGCCGCCGACGTAGTTGGCGTTGCGGGCGGCGATTTCGGGCGGGCCGGCGGTGGCGCGGGCCAGGACGCGGTCGCGGAACCCGGGCGCGAAGCGCTCCAGTTGGCGTTCCACGGCATCGGTCAGGTCGCCGGACCAGCCGTTCGGGACGTGCCCGTAGGCCCAGAAGACCTGCTTGCCGGCCGGGGCACGGGTGGGGTCGGCGACGCCGGGCTGCACGGTGATGAGGAACGGCGGATCGGGGGCGCGGCCCTCCCGGGAGGCGGCGCGCAGGGCGGCGCCGATCTCGGCGCTGTCCGCGCCGATCTGCACGGTGGAGGCCCTGCGGGCCTCGGGCGCGGTCCACGGCACCGGGCCGTCCAGCGCGTAGTCGATCTTGAAGACGCCGGGGCCGTAGCGGTAGTTCGCGTAGTGGTTGCCGAGGCCGGCGATGCGGGCGAGGGCGGTGGGCGAGGTGTCGAAGACGTACGCGCGGGCCGGCGGCAGGTCGTCGAGGCGCTTGACGTCGTAGTCGGTGTGGACGGCGCCGCCGAGGTCCTTCAGGTAGGCGGCGAGGGCGTCCGAGATGGCCTGGGAGCCGCCGCGGGCGACGGGCCAGCCGCGGGCGTGCGCGGCGAGGGCGAAGACCAGACCGACGGCGCCGGTGGCGAAGCCGCCGAGGGGCGCCATCACATGGGCGACGAGCCCGGCGAACAGGGCCCTGGCCCGCTCGTCGCGGAAGCGGCGCGTCAGCCAGGTGGAGGGCTGCAGTCCGACGAGGCCGAAGCGGGCCAGGCCGACCGGGTCGCGGGGCAGCGCGGTGAGCGGCAGGGACATGAAGTCGCGGACCAGGGTGTCCCACCGGGGCAGGAAGGGCTCGACCAGGCGGCGGTACGCTCCGGCGTCGCGCGGGCCGAAACTGGCGGCCGTCTCACCGACCGACCGGGACAGCACGGCCGCCGTGCCGTCGAGGAAGGGGTGGGCCATGGGCAGGTCCGCGTGCAGCCACTCGAGGCCGTAGCGTTCCAGCGGGAGGGCACGGAACGCGGGCGAGTTGATGCCCAGCGGGTGGGCCGCGGAGCACGGGTCGTGCCGGAAGCCGGGCAGGGTCAGCTCCTCGGTGCGGGCGCCGCCCCCGACGGTGCCCTTCGCCTCGAACAGGGCGACGGAGAAGCCGCGCCGGGCCAGCTCCGCGGCGGCGGTCAGTCCGTTCGGCCCCGCGCCCACCACGACCACATCGAGCATCGACACCACCTTCGGAACCCCTTCGTCGGCCGACGGCAACCGGAGGCGACCAGAGCGATCAGGGGCCACCGGGAGACTCAGGATCAGGATATGCCGGGGCGCCGGCGCTCCCCCGGCCCCGCCCCCGGGCAGCATCCGCCCGGTGACACCGTGCCCGGTACCGGCGCGGCGGACCTGGAGGTCAGGCTCCGCCCGACAGCAGCCCCGCCACCCGGCGGGCCGTGGCCTCGTCGCGGGCCGCGGTGAAGGGGAGGTCGTTGCCGCCGGTGATGCGGAAGCGTTCGCCGGCGCGGGTCAGGTGGGCGCCGCCCGCCTCCTCGACGAGGAGCAGGCCCGCCGCGTGGTCCCAGGCCGCTTCCCAGGTGAAGGCGATGGCGTCGGATTCGCCGCGGGCGATGGCCAGGTACTCCAGTCCGGCCGAACCGCAGGCGCGGGGGGCCACGCCGTCCGTCCCGAGGGCGAGCAGGGAGCGCTTCTGGCCGTCCGTCGTGAAGTCCGGGTGGGAGGTGGCCACGCGCAGGTCACGGCCGGTCTCCGGAGAGCCCGCGTGCAGCCGCGCGCCGTCGAGGAAGGCGCCCTGTCCCCGTACGGCCGTGGCGAGCTGCTCGCGGGCCGGGGCGAACGTCCAGGAAGCGTGGACGACTCCGCCCAGTGCCAGGGCGACCAGGGTGCAGAACCCGTCGTCGCCGTGCACGAACTGCCGGGTGCCGTCGACCGGGTCGACGATCCACACCGGCGCCTCGCCGCGTATTGCCTCGTAGGACGCCGGGTTGGCGTGCACCGCCTCCTCGCCCACCACGACCGACCCGGGCAGCAGGGTGGGCAGCACCTCGGTGAGGTACAGCTCGGCCTGCCGGTCGGCGTCGGTCACCAGGTCGTGCGGGCCGGACTTGCGGTCGACCTCGTGGTCGGCGAGCCGGCGCCAGCGCGGCATGATTTCCTGGGCGGCGGCCTTGCGGACGGCTTCCTCCACGTCGATGGCGCGCCCGGCGAGAAACTCTTCGATGGTTTCGTTGTGCTCGATCATGCCCTCCATGAGACCACGCGCCACTGACAAACCCCGCCCGTCCGGTGCACTCCCGGCGATATCCGCATGAACAAGGGGACCCGGGGCGAGGTCAGCGGCCCACCGCGTAGCCCTGCATGCCGCGCGGGTTCGCCGCCGCCGAGAGCACGCCCGTGGCCGGGTCCCGCGCGACCGCGCACAGCCTGCCCTCCGACCACGCCTCGCCGACCGTCACCGCATGCCCCCGGCGCCGCAGCTCCCGCACCACCGCCGGGTCCGTGCGGGACTCCACGGTGACGCTGCCGGGGCGCATGCCGCGCGGGTAGAAGGAGCCGGGAAAGCTGTCGTTGTGCCAGTTCGGGGCGTCGATCGCGCCTTGGAGGTCGAGCCCGCCGCGTACCGGGCCGCGCAGCGCGACGGCGAGGAAGAAGTGCAGCTGCCACTGGTCCTGCTGGTCCCCGCCGGGCGTGCCGAACGCCATCACCGGCACCCCGTCCCGCAGGGCGACGGACGGTGTGAGAGTGGTCCGGGGCCGACGTCCCGGGGTGAGCGTGTTGGGCAGTCCGTCCTCCAGCCAGGTCATCTGGAGCCGGGTGCCGAGGGGGAAGCCGAGTTCGGGCACGACCGGGTTGGACTGGAGCCAGCCGCCGCTCGGGGTGGCCGCGACCATGTTGCCCCAGCGGTCGACGACGTCCAGGTGGCAGGTGTCGCCGCGGGTGGCCCTGTCGCCGGAGACCTCCGGTTCGCCCGGCACGGGGGACGTGGGGTGCTTGGCGACCGTCGGCTCGCCCACCCCGAGCGCTCCGGCCCCCCTCGCGCAGGGGCCGCCCGCGCCGACGGCCGCCACCCGCGCGTGCGCGCACAGGCGCGGGGCGCGCCCACCGGGGCTGCCGGGCCGCAGCACCTGGGAGGCCCGGGGTCCGACGCGGGTGCGCCGCTCGGCGTTGTACTCCGCCGACAGGAGGTCGTCGAGCGGCACCTCGGCCGCGTCCCCGTACCAGGCCTCCCGGTCGGCCATGGCGAGTTTGCTGCCCTCGATGAGCAGGTGCGTGTAGTCGGCGGAGCCGTACGGGGGCAGTTCCGGCGGGAGCAGGGCGAGTTGCTGGAGCAGCACGGGCCCCTGGCTCCAGGGGCCCGCCTTGCACACCGTCCAGCCGTTCCAGTCGTACGTCGCCGGGGCCTCGTACGTCGCCGACCAGCCGGCGAGGTCGGCGGCCGTCAGCGTGCCGGTGCGGTGCTCGCCGCTGGTGTCCAGGGTGGGCCGGCCGGCCTGCCGGACCAGGGCCTCGGCGATGAAGCCGGTGCGCCACACCTCACGCGCGGCGTCGATCCGCGCCTCCCGGCCGCCCGCGCCGGCGACCTCGTCCAGCAGCCGCCGCCAGGTGGCGGCGAGGGCGGGGTTGCGCAGCAGCTCGCCGGGGCGGGGCGCACGGCCACCGGGCAGGTACACCCGCGCCGACGAGGTCCACTCCGTCTCGAACAGTTCCCGTACGGTCTCGACGGCCCGGCCGACGTTCTCCACGGGCGCGTGCCCGTGTTCGGCGTATCCGATGGCGTACTGGAGGACGTCGGCCAGGGACCGGGTGCCGTGGTCGCGCAGCAGGAGCATCCAGGCGTCGAAGGCGCCGGGCACGGCGGCGGCGAGCGGTCCGGTGCCCGGGACGAGGTCCAGGCCGAGCGCCCGGTAGTGGGCGGCACTCGCCCCGGCCGGTGCGACGCCCTGCCCGCACAGCACCCGCACCTCGCCGTCCGCGGGCGCCAGCAGGATGGGCACCTCGCCGGCGGGTCCGTTGAGATGCGGCTCGACGACGTGCAGCACGAAGGCGCCCGCCACGGCCGCGTCGTACGCGTTCCCGCCGCCCTCCAGGACGGCCATGGCCGACTGGGACGCCAGCCAGTGCGTGGACGACACCATGCCGAAGGTGCCCTGAAGGGTGGGGCGGGTGGTGAACATACGGCCTCTCACCTCACTGTTCTTCCGCGTCGGCCGGTCCCGACACGGCTGGGAACGGGCTCTGGGGAGAATCCGGGACTTCGGGCCGGACCCTTCGCCACCCCGTTCCCCCAGCAGGCTATCGATCGCCTCGTGTCCCTTGGGTGTCCGTACCTGACGAGGGATGTGAAGGTCCCTCCTCCCGCAGGCGGTCTCCTCGGCCCCCTCGGCCCCCTGCGGACCGGGGCCCGCCGGGGCGTGCGGGTCCTGCACACGGACGACGCCGCCCGGGCCCACCAGCTGGCCGTGCACTCGGGCCGGGCCCGCGGCGCCTTCGGTCTCGCGGCCGACCCCGTGGTCGACAGCGACCTCCTCGCCGAGATACCCGGCGTGCGCCCGCTCCCGCTGCCCCGTACGGCGGCCCGGTCCGTCATCGCCGCCGCGCGGGGACTCCGTCTCCTTCCCGCCTCGCCCCACCTCTTCGACGCGGTACTGCGGCTGCCCCTGATGGACTGCTACTGCTCCCGCGCCCGCACGGGGCTGGGCCGGCGACCGCAGTGCGCCGCCACGGAGGTACTGCGGGAGTTCCTGGACGGGGTGCGGCACGGTGTGGGCACCGACACCGCGCCCCTGCGGGGGCGCAGGGGCGGCTGAAGGCACGGAGACCTCGTCCCGCGCGGGCCACGGGGCCGCTGCCCCGGGAGGCTCACTCCCGGGGCAGCAGCGGTCCCAGCGGCCCGAGGTCGAGGTTCAGGTCCTCCGGCCGCAGACCGTACCGGTCGCGCAGCTCGGTCATGCGGTCGTCGAGGAGCATCAGGGTGAGCCCGATCCGCTCCTCCTGCTCCTCGCTCAGGTCTCCCTCGTCGACGCGGCGCAGGGCCTGACGCTCCATGAGCTGACGCAGCAGCTCCACCACGGTCAGCACCAGCTTGATCAGGTCCCGCTCGACCGTGTCGGGTTCGAGGTCGAGACTCTTGCGGCGGTCGGTCACATCAATCTCCGAACGGGGACGGAACGTTGCGGTTGACCGAGCTGATCAGCGCGTTGAGATCGATGCGGACCAGGTCGACGTCCGCGATGCGCAGCGTGACGTCGCCGGTGATGACGACTCCGCCGGCCAGCAGCCGGTCGAGCAGGTCCACGAGGGCGATCTCACGGCGTTCGACGACCGTCATGCTCCCTCCCCCGCGGTGTCCGCGCCGGCGGTTTCCTCACCGGCGAAGGAATAGGCCGCCCACGGGCCGGTGAGTTCCACACGCATTCCGGGGCTGTCGTCCTTCGTACGGTCCACCATCTCCACGAACTCCTCGGAAACGTCCCGCCGCACCAGATAGGCGGCGTTGAGGACGTTCTGGCCGGAGGCACCGGAGAGGCCGGGATTCTGCGGCGCGTGCAGCCGCGCGTCGTCGGCCCGGGAGGACAGCGTCTCGTGCAGGCGTGTCGCGAACTGTTCGGCCCTGGACCACAGGTCCTCGTTCGCCCGCGTCCGCATGCGCCGCTGCCGCAGGTAGTCCCGGCCCGAGGCGGGCTTTTCCATGGGCTTCGCCGGGGCCGCCGACCGCTCGGGCTCCTTCTCGACGTATACCTTGACGCCCCACTCCACGCGCCCGTCCAGCCTGTCCAGCGTGCGCCGGAAGGTTTCGGCGCGCTCCTCCATCATCGCCCGTACGCCGTCGTCGTCCCGGAAGACGGTCGCCAGCCGGAGCGGCAGGGGGGTGGTGACGGTGGTCAGCGTGTCGATGACCTCCTGGTGGGCCCGCGCGGTCCCGGCGAGCCAGTCCAGGTCCTCCAGGCGGGCCCGCAACGCCTCCTCGGAGAAGTCGTCCTCGGACACCTGGCTGACCACGGCGACCAGGTCCTGGTGGTTCAGCAGCCGGGGCGGGTCGCCCGCGACCCCGGCCGGCGGACCCGGGAGGGGCACGTCGAGGGGACGGCAGACCGCGTAGACGTAGCGCAGCCCTGTCATGATGCCTCCCTCGGTACGCGCCCCGCGTCCAGTTCGCGCAGGCGTTCACGCAACTCGGCGTTCTCCCGGGTCAGTTCGTCGTGCCGGGCGCGCGAGGAGAGCGCGGGGTCGCTCTCCCACCAGTCGATGCCCATTTCCTTGGCCTTGTCGACGGAGGCGACGATGAGCCGCAGTTTGATGGTGAGCAGCTCGATGTCGAGCAGGTTGATCCGGATGTCGCCCGCGATGACGACTCCCTTGTCGAGCACCCGTTCCAGGATGTCGGCGAGGTTGGCACTCTGTCCCTGGCCATAGGAGTCGGGCAGTCGGCTGGGGGTGGTCATCGACGGCTCCCGCGGTCGGCGTCCTCGTCCGCGTCCTCGTCACGGGGCGCGTCCTCGTCCTCGAGGGCTTCCTTGTCCTCCTCGTACTGGCCCTCGGGCTCTTCCTCGTACTCGCCCTCGGGTTCCTCCTCGTACTCGGCCTCCGGTTCCTCCTCGTACTCGGCCTCGGGCTCCTCCTCGTACTCGGCCTCCGCATCGCCCTCCTCCTCGGCGTACGGAGCTTCCTCGTCGTCCTCGGGTGCCTCTTCCGCCTCGAGCTCCTCGCTCTCCTGCTCCTCCGCGACGGCGTCCTCGTGGCTGCGGACGACCTCGCCGTCGCGGATCTCGCCGCGCCAGCCGTCGTCCGCCTCGCCCTTGAGGGTGATGTGGCGGACGTAGTTCTTCAGGTCGAGGCGGGCCCGGCGGCCCTGGGCGCGCCAGATGTTGCCGGTCTTCTCGAACAGGCCCTTGGGGTAGTACTCGATGACCAGGATCACGCGGGTGAGGCTGTCGGCGAGCCGGTGGAAACTGACGACGCCCTTGGTCGTGCCCTTGGCACCCTCCGACGTCCAGGAGATCCGGTCGTCGGGTACCTGCTCGGTGGTCTTCGCCTTCCAGCTGCGGTTGGACCAGAAGACCTTCATCTGCCAGTCGGACGACGTGTCGTCGGCGCGGTTCGCGCTCTTGACACCCTTGGCGAAGGTGCTGAAGTCCTGGTACTGGGTCCACTGGTCGTAGGCCGTGCGCAGCGGTACGCCGACGTCGGCGTACTCGATGATGACGGTCGGCTTCTGCCCCCCGCCGCCCTTGCGCCTGCCCTTGCCGCCGGTGAGGTTCTTGACGGCGCCGACCACGTTGTCCTTCACCTTGGAGGCGCCGGCCTCGAACGCGGCCCGCGCCGGGCTCTTGCCCTCGGCGAGCTTGCGGCCGCCGTCGAGGGCGAGCTTGGCGAAGCCGGGGCTGTTGCCCTCGGCTATGTCGTTGAGCTTGCCGGTGGTCTCGCCGAGCTTGCGGCCGGCGCCGGTCAGCAACCGCTGGGCCTGGGCGGCGAGGTAGTCCTGGACCTCCGACTTGAGACGGTCGGCCGCCTCGCTCCTGGCCACGTCGGTGAGCGGGTTCTTCTTCGCCGCGCCGCCCGCCGTGGAGGCCGCGGAACCGAGCGTGCCGGTCATCGCTCACCACCGCCCTTCGACTGCCGGTCTCCGGCCCCTCGGGCGGCGCTCCCTGCCCCGGCCGTCTTCTTGGCGGCCGTCTTCTTGGCGGGCTGCGCCCGTTTGGCCGCCGCCTTCTTCGCGGGCGCCGCGGTCTTCTTCGCGGCCCGCTCGCGTCGCGGCCCGCGTCGTTCCTCGCGCCGCTCGTCGCGTCGGCCGGGCTGCTCCTGCTCGTCCTCGTACCCCGCGCGGGGGGACGCGGACCACCCCGCCCACGGGGTGGCGGGGGGGGGGGGGGTGCGGGGGGGGGGCGTGCGCGGGAGGGAAAAACAAAAACAAACCCCCCACACCAAAAAGATT